>NZ_VNXM01000067.1:0-107067 GCF_009820205.1 Escherichia sp. HH26CH | reverse complement strand
CAGCTGAAAGCGACCAAGGACGATGTGGCGGCAAACACCACCAACATCACTAACCTGACGAGCGAAGTGGCTGGCAACACCACCAGTATCACTAACCTGACTGATACGGTGACTAACCTCGGTGAAGACGCCCTGAAATGGGACGACGCCACAGGCGCATTCACCGCTGCACACGGCACTAACGCCACCAACAAAATCACTAACGTCACCGCTGGTGAGCTCTCTGATACCAGCACCGACGCCGTCAACGGTTCTCAGCTGAAAGCGACCAAGGACGATGTGGCGGCAAACACCACCAACATCACTAACCTGACGAGCGAAGTGGCTGGCAACACCACCAGTATCACTAACCTGACTGATACGGTGACTAACCTCGGTGAAGACGCCCTGAAATGGGACGACGCCACAGGCGCATTCACCGCTGCACACGGCACTAACGCCACCAACAAAATCACTAACGTCACCGCTGGTGAGCTATCTGACACCAGCACCGACGCCGTTAACGGTTCTCAGCTGAAAACCACTAACGATAACGTGGCGACTAACACCACCAATATCACTAATCTGACTGATACGGTGACTAACCTCGGTGAAGACGCCCTGAAATGGGACGATGCCGCAGGCGCATTTACCGCTGCACACGGCACTAACGCCACCAACAAAATCAGCAACGTACAAGCTGGCATAGTCTCCTCTGACAGCACTGACGCCATAAATGGCTCACAACTTTACGGTTTGGCTGATTCATTCACGTCCTATCTGGGTGGTGGTGCTGATATTAGCGATACAGGTGTATTAACCGGGCCAACCTATAGTATTGGCGGCACTGACTACACTAACGTCGGGGATGCTCTGGCTGCGATTAACACTTCATTTAGTGATTCTCTCGGTGATGCTCTGCTCTGGGATACAACCGCAGGCAAATTCAGCGCCAAACACGGCATTAATAATGATCCCAGTGTAATCACTGATATTGCAAACGGTGCAGTCTCGTCCACCAGTAGCGACGCTATTAACGGTTCACAGCTTTATGGCGTTAGTGACTACATTGCCGATGCTCTGGGCGGGAACGCTGTGGTGAATGCGGATGGCAGTATCACCGCACCGACTTATGCCATCGCTGGCGGCAGTTACAGCAACGTTGGTGACGCACTGGAAGCGATCGATACCACGCTGGATGACGCCCTGCTCTGGGATGCAACAGCCAATGACGGTGCTGGTGCATTCAGCGCCGGTCGTGGGGTAGATAACACTGCCAGTAAGATTACTAACGTCGCAAATGGTGCAATCTCTGCCACCAGCAGCGACGCGATTAACGGCTCACAACTCTATACCACTAACAAATATATCGCTGATGCTCTGGGCGGTGATGCAGAAGTTAACGCTGACGGTACTATCACTGCGCCGACTTACACCATTGCAAATGCCGAGTACAACAATGTCGGTGACGCTCTGGATGCGCTTGATGAGAACGCGCTGCTGTGGGATGCGACCGCCAATAACGGCGAAGGGGCTTACAACGCCAGTCATGACGGCAAGGCCAGCATTATCACAAACGTTGCTGATGGTAACATTGGTGAAGGTAGCACCGATGCTATCAACGGTTCTCAGCTGTTTAACACCAATATGCTGATCCAGCAGAACAGCGAAGTCATCAATCAGCTTGCCGGTAACACCAGTGAAACCTACATCGAAGAAAATGGTGCAGGTATTAACTATGTGCGTACCAATGACACCGGTTTAACCTTCACCGATGCCAGCGCAGCAGGTATTGGCTCTACCGCTGTGGGTTATAACTCTGTTGCCAAAGGCGATAGCAGCGTGGCCATGGGTTATAACTCTGTTGCTTCCAAAGCCAGCAGCGTAGCCATCGGTCAGGACAGCTACAGTGACGTTGATACAGGTATCGCTCTTGGTAGCAGTTCCGTTTCCAGCCGTGTAATAGTTAAAGGTTCTCGTGACACCAGCGTGTCGGAAGAAGGTGTTGTGATTGGTTATGACACAACTGACGGTGAACTGCTTGGCGCATTATCAATTGGTGACGATGGTAAATATCGTCAAATCATCAATGTTGCCGATGGTTCTGAAGCCCATGACGCCGTTACGGTTCGCCAGTTGCAGAATGCCATTGGTGCGGTCGCAACCACGCCGACTAAATACTTCCACGCTAATTCAACGGAAGAAGATTCACTGGCAGTAGGTACTGACTCGCTGGCAATGGGTGCGAAAACCATTGTGAATGGCGATAAAGGTATTGGTATCGGTTATGGTGCCTATGTGGAGGCCAATGCACTTAACGGCATTGCCATCGGTAGCAATGCGCAAGTCATTCATGTCAACAGTATTGCGATAGGTAATGGTTCTACGACCACTCGTGGCGCTCAAACCAATTACACCGCCTACAATATGGATGCACCGCAGAACTCTGTGGGTGAATTCTCCGTAGGTAGCGAAGACGGTCAACGTCAGATCACCAACGTCGCGGCTGGTTCGGCTGATACCGATGCGGTCAACGTGGGTCAATTGAAAGTAACGGATGCGCAGGTTTCCCAGAATACCCAGAGCATTACTAACCTGAACAATCAGGTGACGAATCTGGATACTCGCGTTACCAATATCGAAAACGGTATTGGCGATATCGTAACCACAGGTAGCACCAAGTACTTCAAGACCAACACCGATGGCGTAGATGCTAACGCCCAGGGTAAAGACAGTGTGGCGATTGGTTCTGGATCCATTGCTGCCGCTGACAACAGCGTCGCTCTGGGTACAGGCTCCGTGGCCAACGAAGAAAACACAATCTCTGTGGGTTCTTCTACCAACCAGCGCCGTATCACCAACGTTGCTGCCGGTGTTAATGCCACCGATGCGGTTAACGTTTCGCAGCTGAAGTCTTCTGAGGCAGGCGGCGTTCGTTACGACACCAAAGCTGATGGTTCTATAGACTACAGCAACATCACTCTCGGTGGTGGTAATGGCGGTACGACTCGCATCAGCAACGTCTCCGCTGGCGTCAACAACAACGACGCAGTGAACTATGCGCAGTTGAAGCAAAGCGTGCAGGAAACGAAGCAATACACCGATCAGCGGATGGTTGAGATGGATAACAAACTGTCCAAAACCGAAAGCAAGTTGAGCGGTGGTATCGCTTCCGCAATGGCAATGACCGGTCTGCCGCAGGCTTACACGCCGGGAGCCAGCATGGCCTCTATTGGTGGTGGTACTTACAACGGTGAATCGGCTGTTGCTTTAGGTGTGTCGATGGTGAGCGCCAATGGTCGTTGGGTCTACAAATTACAAGGTAGTACCAATAGCCAGGGTGAATACTCCGCCGCACTCGGTGCCGGTATTCAGTGGTAATGATTCATTAATGAATGGGTAAACGCCAAATTGCGTGATGCGCTACGCTTATCAGACCTACGGGATGATTCAGCACATTCCTGTAGGCCGGATAAGGCGTTCACGCCGCATCCGGCAAGATAAGGCGCACCAGATCAATAATCTGAGGGCAATTCCCTGATGGGAATTGCCCTTTTCTTTACAGACATCTCCCTCACTCCAAATTGGCCCTACCAATTCTTCGCTTATCTGACCTCTGGTTCACAGTTCCCCAATTAAAGCTCACATCAATGTTGCTAATATATAACATTTGGTTAACTATTCATTGTCATTATCCCTACACAACACAATTGGCAGTGCCACTTTTACACAACGTGTGACACGGAGATGAGCAACAGACTCATCACGCGGCGTGTGTGGACTGCAGGAGACCTGCAATGAATCTCTGGCAACAAAACTATGATCCCGCCGGGAATATCTGGCTTTCCAGCCTGATAGCATCGCTTCCCATTCTGTTTTTCTTCTTTGCGCTGATTAAGCTCAAACTGAAAGGATACGTCGCCGCCTCGTGGACGGTGGCAATCGCCCTTGCCGTGGCTTTGCTGTTCTATAAAATGCCGGTCGCTAACGCGCTGGCCTCGGTGGTTTATGGCTTCTTCTACGGTTTGTGGCCCATCGCGTGGATCATTATTGCAGCGGTGTTCGTCTATAAGATCTCGGTGAAAACCGGGCAGTTTGACATCATCCGCTCGTCTATTCTTTCGATAACCCCTGACCAGCGTCTGCAAATGCTGATCGTCGGTTTCTGTTTCGGCGCTTTCCTTGAAGGAGCCGCAGGCTTTGGCGCACCGGTAGCAATTACCGCCGCATTGCTGGTCGGCCTGGGCTTTAAACCGCTGTACGCCGCCGGGCTGTGCCTGATTGTTAACACCGCGCCAGTAGCATTTGGTGCGATGGGTATTCCGATTCTGGTCGCCGGGCAGGTAACAGGCATCGACAGCTTTGAGATTGGCCAGATGGTGGGGCGTCAGCTACCGTTTATGACCATTATCGTGCTGTTCTGGATTATGGCGATTATGGACGGTTGGCGCGGTATCAAAGAAACCTGGCCTGCGGTCGTGGTTGCGGGCGGCTCGTTTGCCATCGCTCAATACCTCAGCTCTAACTTTATTGGGCCAGAACTGCCAGACATTATCTCTTCGCTGGTATCGCTGCTCTGCCTGACACTGTTCCTCAAACGCTGGCAGCCGGTGCGCGTATTCCGTTTTGGTGATTTGGGGGCGTCACAGGTTGATATGACGCTGGCCCACACCGGTTACACCGCGGGTCAGGTATTACGTGCCTGGACACCGTTCCTGTTCCTGACCGCTACCGTAACACTGTGGAGTATCCCGCCGTTTAAAGCCCTGTTCGCATCGGGTGGCGCGCTGTATGAGTGGGTGATCAATATTCCGGTGCCGTACCTCGATAAACTGGTTGCCCGTATGCCGCCAGTGGTCAGCGAAGCGACAGCTTACGCCGCCGTGTTTAAGTTCGACTGGTTCTCTGCTACCGGTACCGCCATTCTGTTTGCTGCCCTGCTCTCGATTGTCTGGCTGAAGATGAAACCATCTGACGCTATCAGCACCTTCGGCAGCACCCTAAAAGAACTGGCTCTGCCTATCTACTCCATCGGTATGGTGCTGGCATTCGCCTTTATTTCGAACTATTCCGGACTGTCATCAACACTGGCGCTGGCACTGGCGCACACCGGTCATGCATTCACCTTCTTCTCGCCGTTCCTCGGCTGGCTTGGTGTCTTCCTGACCGGATCGGATACCTCATCTAACGCCCTGTTCGCCGCGCTGCAAGCCACTGCAGCACAACAAATTGGCGTTTCTGACCTGTTGCTGGTTGCTGCCAACACCACCGGTGGTGTCACCGGCAAAATGATCTCGCCGCAATCTATCGCTATCGCCTGTGCGGCGGTTGGCCTGGTGGGCAAAGAGTCTGATTTGTTCCGCTTTACTGTCAAACACAGCCTGATCTTCACCTGTATGGTGGGCGTGATCACCACGCTTCAGGCTTATGTCTTAACGTGGATGATTCCTTAATGATTGTTTTACCCAGACGCCTGTCAGACGAGGTTGCCGATCGTGTGCGGGCGCTGATTGATGAAAAAAACCTGGAGGCGGGCATGAAATTGCCCGCTGAACGTCAACTGGCAATGCAACTCGGTGTGTCGCGAAATTCACTGCGCGAGGCGCTGGCGAAACTGGTGAGCGAAGGTGTATTGCTCAGTCGACGCGGCGGCGGGACGTTTATTCGCTGGCGTCATGACACATGGTCGGAGCAAAACATCGTCCAGCCGTTGAAAACGCTGATGGCCGATGATCCGGATTACAGTTTCGATATTCTGGAAGCCCGCTACGCCATAGAAGCCAGCACCGCGTGGCATGCAGCAATGCGCGCCACGCCTGGCGAAAAAGAGAAAATTCAGCTTTGCTTTGAAGCAACACTCAGCGAAGACCCGGATCTCGCCTCACAAGCGGACGTTCGTTTTCATCTGGCGATTGCCGAAGCCTCACATAACATTGTGCTGCTGCAAACCATGCGCGGTTTCTTCGATGTCCTGCAATCCTCAGTGAAGCATAGCCGTCAGCGGATGTATCTGGTGCCCCCGGTTTTTTCACAACTGACCGAACAACATCAGGCTGTCATTGACGCCATTTTTGCCGGTGATGCTGACGGGGCGCGTAAAGCAATGATGGCGCACCTTAGCTTTGTTCACACCACCATGAAACGATTCGATGAAGATCAAGCTCGCCATGCACGCATTACCCGCCTGCCTGGTGACCATAATGAGAATTCGAGGGAGAAAAACGCATGATTATTTCCGCAGCCAGCGATTATCGCGCCGCAGCACAACGCATTCTGCCGCCATTCCTGTTCCACTATATGGATGGGGGGGCATATTCTGAATACACCCTGCGCCGCAACGTGGAAGATTTGTCAGAGGTGGCGCTGCGCCAGCGAATTCTGAAAAACATGTCCGACTTAAGCCTGGAAACGACGCTGTTTAATGAGAAATTGTCGATGCCGGTGGCGCTAGGTCCGGTAGGTTTGTGTGGCATGTATGCGCGACGCGGCGAAGTTCAGGCCGCAAAAGCGGCGGATGCACATGGCATTCCGTTTACTCTCTCGACCGTTTCTGTTTGCCCAATTGAAGAAGTCGCCCCCGCCATCAAGCGTCCGATGTGGTTCCAGTTATATGTGCTGCGCGATCGCGGCTTTATGCGTAACGCGCTGGAGCGTGCAAAAGCGGCAGGCTGTTCAACTCTGGTCTTCACTGTGGATATGCCAACGCCTGGTGCGCGTTACCGTGATGCGCACTCTGGAATGAGCGGCCCGAACGCGGCAATGCGCCGCTACTTGCAGGCGGTAACGCATCCGCAATGGGCGTGGGATGTGGGCCTGAATGGTCGTCCGCATGATCTCGGTAATATCTCGACTTATCTCGGCAAACCGACCGGACTGGAAGATTACATCGGCTGGCTAGGGAATAACTTCGATCCTTCTATCTCATGGAAAGACCTTGAGTGGATCCGCGATTTCTGGGATGGCCCGATGGTGATCAAAGGGATCCTCGACCCAGAAGATGCGCGTGATGCGGTACGTTTTGGCGCAGATGGCATTGTGGTTTCTAACCACGGTGGCCGCCAGCTGGACGGTGTACTCTCTTCTGCCCGTGCGTTGCCTGCTATTGCAGATGCGGTGAAAGGTGATATCGCCATTCTGGCAGATAGCGGCATTCGTAACGGGCTTGATGTCGTGCGTATGATTGCACTCGGTGCCGATACTGTACTGCTGGGTCGTGCTTTCCTGTATGCGCTGGCAACGGCGGGCCAGGCGGGCGTGGCAAATCTGCTGAATCTGATCGAAAAAGAGATGAAAGTGGCAATGACACTGACTGGCGCAAAATCGATCAGTGAAATTACGCAAGATTCGCTGGTGCAGGGGCTGGGTAAAGAGTTGCCTGCGGCGCTGGCTCCGATGGCGAAAGGGAATGCCGCATAGTCGTTTCCCCCTCGCCCCTCCGGGGAGAGGGCCGGGGTGAGGGGAAAAGGCCGCACCACTTCTCAATTTTCTGCTATCCTGCCCCCGCACTAAGGGGGCAGTATGCTAAACATCGTACTTTACGAACCAGAAATTCCGCCAAATACTGGCAACATCATCCGTCTTTGCGCTAATACCGGCTTTCGTCTGCATATCATCGAACCGATGGGATTTGCCTGGGACGACAAGCGCCTGCGCCGCGCAGGACTGGACTACCACGAATTTACCGCCGTTACGCGTCATCATAACTATGCTGCGTTCCTGGAAGCAGAAAATCCCCAGCGTCTGTTTGCCCTCACCACGAAAGGCACACCCGCACACAGCGCCGTAAGTTATCAGGATGGTGACTATCTGATGTTTGGCCCGGAAACACGCGGCCTGCCCGCGAGCATTCTCGATGCCCTGCCCGCTGAACAAAAAATTCGCATTCCAATGGTGCCGGACAGCCGCAGCATGAACCTGTCCAATGCGGTGTCGGTCGTGGTGTATGAAGCCTGGCGGCAGTTGGGGTATCCGGGAGCGGTGTTGAGAGATTAGTTACTGTATGCCGGATAGATGATTACATCGCATCCGGCACAATCACAGGACGTCAGATCCCATCCCCATACTCAAAGGTATGGTTAATACCGTTGAAATGTTGATCCATATCCATTGATGGTTTATCGCTGTCTGGTTTACCGACAATGCGTGCCGGAACGCCAGCGGCGGTGGTATGTGGCGGCACCGGTTGCAGCACCACGGAACCTGCGCCAATCTTCGCACCGCGCCCAACTTCAATATTGCCGAGAATTTTCGCGCCTGCGCCAATCATCACGCCTTCACGAATTTTCGGGTGACGGTCGCCGCCAGATTTTCCCGTACCGCCAAGGGTAACGGATTGCAGAATCGACACGTCATTTTCAATCACCGCAGTTTCACCCACAACGATGCCCGTCGCGTGGTCGAGCATGATACCGCGACCAATTTTTGCCGCCGGATGAATATCCACCTGGAACGTCACAGATACCTGGTTTTGCAGAAAAATAGCCAGCGCGCGACGGCCCTGATTCCACAGCCAGTGACCGATGCGATACGCCTGCAAGGCGTGAAAACCTTTCAGATATAACAATGGGGTTGAGTATTTATCGACTGCCGGGTCGCGGGTACGCACTGCCTGAATATCACAGGCCGCAGAAGCGATCATTTCCGGGTCGGCGGCGTAGGCTTCTTCCACCACTTCACGGATAGCAATGGCAGGCATAATTGGCGATGACAGCTTGTTCGCCAGCATGTAACTCAGTGCACTCCCCAGGTTTTCGTGCTTGAGTAGCGTTGCGTGGTAAAAACTGGCCAGCATTGGCTCACAGTCCGCCAGCGTTCTGGCTTCAGCTTTAATATTGTTCCAGACAATTTCCAGTTCTTCACACGACATTGCTTACTCCACACGATAAGATAATGACCGGCCCGTTCTGCGCGGGCCGGGTCATAGCGGTAACAAAGGTTCCCTGGGTTTAGTGGCTGCTGCGCTCGTCCTTGCGTGCACGACCTAGTAAAGTCAATGCTGCCTCGCGCGCGTTTTTTCCGCAATATAATACTTGATAAATTTCCTCGGTTATTGGCATTTCAACGCCGAAGCGATGCGCCAGTTCGCGGACTTCTTTCGTATTGCGGTAGCCTTCCACCACCTGACCAATTTTCTCCTGCGCGCTTTGTACATCCATGCCCTGACCGAGCATCATGCCAAAACGGCGGTTACGCGACTGGTTGTCGGTACAGGTAAGTACCAGATCACCCAGCCCCGCCATGCCCATAAAGGTGGCAGGATCGGCCCCCAGCGCCGCGCCAAGACGCGACATTTCAGCCAGACCTCGAGTGATCAGCGCCGTACGCGCATTCGCACCAAAACCGATACCGTCGGACATCCCCGCGCCAATGGCAATAACGTTTTTCACCGCGCCGCCAAGTTGCACGCCAATGAAATCCGGGTTGCTGTAAACGCGGAAACTTTTACCACAGTGCAGCAACTGCTGAAGATCATCAGCAAAGGTTTGGTCGGTAGAGGCCAGCGAAATGGCCGTCGGTAAACCTGCCGCCAGTTCTTTCGCAAACGTTGGGCCAGAGATAACCGCCAGCGGAATTTGATCGCCTAACGCCTCACGCGCCACGTCCTGTAACAGACGTCCGGTTTCCGCTTCCAGCCCTTTGGTCGCCCACACCAGCCGCGCATCAGGACGCATCAGCGGTTTAATCTGGCGCAGCACTTCCCCAAAGACATGGCTGGGTACGACGACGAGAATATTACGGCTGGCTGCCAGTGCGGTAGCGAGATCGCTTTCAAGATGGAGCGTATCGGGAAAAGGCACATCGGGGAGAAACGCGGCGTTACAGCGGTCGCGTTCAAGCGTCGCGATATGTTCAGGGTCATGGCCCCAGAGAACAACCTCGTGGCCATTTCTTGCCAGGGTGATGGCAAGAGCAGTGCCGTACGAGCCGGCACCGATCACAGTCATTGAAGCATTACGTTGGTTCATCAGGCATCCTGATGTTCTTCAGTACCTTCGCCAGCCTGCTGCTGCAAATAGTTCATGAACAGCGCATCGAAGTTAACCGGCGCAAGGTTCAGTTGCGGGAATGTACCGCGGGATACCATGCTGGTGATGCACTCACGAGCATACGGGAACAGAATGTTCGGGCAGTACGCGCCCAGGCAATGTGCCATCTGGGTGCCTTCGATACCCGCGATGGAGAAAATACCGCCCTGCTGAACTTCGCACAGGAACGCAGTTTCTTCGCCCAGGGATGCCGTTACGGTAACACGCAGTACCACTTCGTAAACGTCATCTGCCAGTTGAGAAGATGCCGTATCCAGATCAAGTTTAACTTCTGGCTGCCAATCTTTCTGGAAAACGTGCGGCGCATTCGGCGCTTCGAAAGAGATATCCTTGGTATAAATACGTTGGATCTGGAAAGTCATTTCAGTGTTGTTTTGTTCTGACATGTGTCGAAAACCCTTAAGTGTTGTCCTTAAATACTGCGCAATGTAATGCCAACGTTCACACGTTATTTCAGCAGGGGATCCAGTCCACCACGTGCATCCAATGCATACAAGTCATCACAGCCGCCAATGTGCTGTGCGTCAATAAAAATCTGCGGAACCGTGGTGCGACCGCTGCGTTTGATCATCTCTTCACGCTTAGCGGCGTTGCCATCGATCGGCAACTCCTGAAAACTCACACCCTTGCTGCTCAGCAGTGCTTTCGCACGATGGCAATACGGGCAGGTTTCTTTGGTATAGATTTCAACATTGGCCATAAATTAGCTCCTGTTTTTTACCCTGAAATTTCATGTTGCAGGGCGGCAGCAAAATGGAGTGTCCCCAGAAGCTTATAACAATAAGTCACTGGGGGCATAATTGCAGCTCACCGCCTGCGGCATGAAAAACGGCAGGTAAATTATTTGCCGCGCACCAGAGGCAAGTTCTCGCCAGCCCAGCCAGCGACGCCCTCTTTCAGCACGAATACTTGCGCAAAACCTGCTTTCGTCAGCGCGTTTGCAGGCTCCTGGCACTGCATGCCAGAACCGTCTACCACGATAACCGGCTTGTCTTTGTGCTTCTCAAGCTCACCAACATTATTGGCTTTGATTTCGCTCGGCAACAGATTGATAGAACCTGCGATATGGCCTTTACGGAAGTCATCACGCTGACGTAAATCCACAACCACAGCGTCTTCTTTGTTGATCAGACGTGTAGCTTCACCACGAGTAATCACCTTCACTTTCGAGGTCAGGCTCTTAAACGTAGTCACAAGAACCGCCACCAGTAACGCGATCCAGGCGATACTCAGTATGGGATGACGGCCAACAAATTGCATAATTTCTTGCATGGGGGGTAACAACTCCCGACGTAGTGATTAAAAAAACCAGGAAAGGAGTATACCTGCGCGGTGCGGCAAATACAGCCAGCGCGTTAACTGGAATGCAATTTTGCGGGGCGCTACGAAAAAAAAGCGTAAATCTGGCATCGGCTTGCCGCGAGCGGTCGTATATTTTGATCTTCAGAGGCTATTTTATCGATTCAGCTGTAGTAAAATTACGCAAATTTTGACTCTTGAGTATGAGGTTGTCGCAATGTCGGTTTCTAAAAAACCTATGGTACTGGTGATTCTGGATGGCTATGGCTATCGCGAAGAACAGCAGGATAACGCCATTTTTAGTGCTAAAACCCCGGTAATGGATGCACTGTGGGCCAATCGTCCGCATACCCTGATCGACGCTTCCGGTCTGGAAGTCGGTCTGCCTGACCGTCAGATGGGTAACTCCGAAGTAGGCCACGTTAACCTGGGTGCCGGCCGCATCGTGTATCAGGACCTGACTCGTCTGGACGTTGAAATCAAAGATCGCGCTTTCTTCGCTAATCCGGTGCTGACTGGTGCGGTAGATAAAGCGAAAAACGCAGGCAAAGCAGTACACATTATGGGTCTGCTGTCCGCAGGTGGTGTACACAGCCACGAAGATCACATCATGGCGATGGTAGAACTGGCAGCGGAACGCGGCGCAGAAAAAATCTACCTGCACGCATTCCTTGACGGTCGCGACACCCCGCCGCGCAGTGCTGAATCCTCGCTGAAAAAATTCGAAGAGAAATTTGCCGCGCTGGGCAAAGGCCGCGTAGCGTCCATCATTGGTCGTTACTACGCAATGGACCGCGACAATCGTTGGGATCGCGTTGAAAAAGCGTATGACCTGCTGACGCTGGCGCAGGGCGAATTCCAGGCCGACACCGCTGTTGCCGGTTTGCAGGCTGCTTATGCTCGCGACGAAAACGACGAATTCGTGAAAGCGACCGTTATCCGTGCTGAAGGCCAGCCAGACGCGGCAATGGAAGACGGCGATGCGCTGATTTTCATGAACTTCCGTGCTGACCGCGCGCGTGAAATCACTCGTGCTTTCGTGAACGCTGATTTCGACGGCTTCGCGCGTAAGAAAGTGGTTAACATCGATTTCGTGATGCTGACCGAATACGCCGCTGATATCAAAACTGCGGTTGCTTACCCGCCAGCTTCTCTGGTTAACACCTTCGGCGAGTGGATGGCGAAAAACGACAAAACTCAACTGCGTATTTCCGAAACCGAAAAATATGCTCACGTCACTTTCTTCTTTAACGGTGGTGTAGAAGAGTCGTTCAAAGGCGAAGACCGCATTCTGATCAACTCGCCGAAAGTGGCAACTTACGACCTGCAGCCAGAAATGAGCTCCGCAGAGCTGACCGAAAAACTGGTTGCGGCCATCAAGAGCGGCAAATACGACACTATCATCTGTAACTATCCTAACGGCGACATGGTAGGTCACACCGGGGTGATGGAAGCAGCGGTTAAAGCCGTTGAAGCGCTGGATCACTGCGTGGATGAAGTTGCGAAAGCGGTTGAGTCCGTGGGTGGACAACTGCTGATCACCGCTGACCACGGTAACGCTGAACAGATGCGCGATCCGGCAACGGGTCAGGCGCACACAGCGCACACCAATCTGCCTGTTCCGCTGATTTACGTTGGCGATAAGAACGTGAAAGCGGTTGAAGGCGGCAAACTTTCTGACATCGCGCCGACCATGTTGTCGCTGATGGGTATGGAAATCCCGCAAGAGATGACTGGTAAGCCGCTGTTCATCGTGGAATAATCCCTCCCCATGAGGGGAAAGGCGATTAATACCATGACACGGGCCGTGAAACCGCGCAGGTTTGCAATCAGGCCCATCATCTACGCCAGCGTTCTTAGCGCTGGCGTATTGTTGTGCGCCTTTTCCGCCCACGCGGATGATCGCGACCAACTCAAATCTATTCAGGCCGATATCGCCGCGAAAGAGCGCGCGGTACGCCAAAAGCAACAACAACGCGCAAGCCTGCTCGCACAATTGAAAAAGCAGGAAGAAGCGATCTCTGAAGCCACTCGCAAGCTGCGCGAAACGCAAAACACACTCAATCAACTGAATAAACAGATTGATGAGATGAACGCGTCGATTGCCAAACTGGAGCAGCAAAAAGCCGCTCAGGAACGCAGCCTCGCCGCGCAACTGGATGCCGCGTTTCGTCAGGGCGAGCATACCGGTATTCAGCTCATTCTCAGCGGTGAAGAAAGCCAGCGTGGTCAGCGTTTACAGGCTTATTTCGGTTATCTCAACCAGGCGCGACAAGAAACCATTGCTCAGTTGAAACAAACGCGTGAAGAAGTCGCTATGCAACGCGCCGAGCTGGAAGAGAAACAGAGCGAGCAGCAAACGCTGTTATATGAGCAGCGCGCCCAACAGGCGAAGCTGACCCAGGCGCTGAACGAGCGTAAAAAGACGCTGGCTGGGCTAGAGTCTTCCATCCAGCAAGGTCAACAACAGTTGAGCGAGCTGCGCGCCAACGAATCTCGTCTGCGTAACAGCATTGCCCGTGCGGAAGCGGCGGCGAAAGCGCGTGCTGAACGTGAGGCGCGCGAAGCCCAGGCGGTTCGCGACCGTCAGAAAGAAGCGACGCGCAAAGGCACCACCTACAAACCGACCGAAAGCGAAAAATCGCTGATGTCCCGAACTGGTGGCCTGGGCGCGCCGCGTGGTCAGGCATTCTGGCCGGTTCGCGGGCCGACGCTGCATCGTTATGGCGAGCAGCTACAGGGTGAGCTGCGCTGGAAAGGGATGGTGATTGGTGCTTCTGAAGGTACTGAAGTTAAAGCGATTGCCGACGGTCGGGTGATTCTGGCTGACTGGCTGCAAGGCTACGGTCTGGTGGTGGTGGTTGAGCATGGTAAAGGCGACATGAGTCTTTACGGCTATAATCAGAGCGCACTGGTGAGCGTTGGTTCGCAGGTTCGCGCGGGCCAGCCAATTGCACTGGTGGGCAGCAGTGGCGGTCAGGGTCGGCCTTCACTCTATTTCGAAATTCGCCGCCAGGGTCAGGCGGTCAATCCACAGCCGTGGTTGGGAAGATAAGTTTTGTTTCCATTTCGTCGTAACGTTCTTGCATTTGCCGCTCTGTTGGCGCTCTCCTCCCCCGTAATTGCTGGCAAACTTGCCATCGTCATTGATGATTTTGGGTATCGCCCGCACAACGAAAACCAGGTGCTGGCGATGCCTTCCGCTATCTCCGTCGCTGTATTACCCGATTCACCGCACGCCAGAGAGATGGCGACCAAAGCGCATAACAGCGGTCACGAAGTGTTGATTCATCTGCCGATGGCACCGTTGAGTAAACAGCCGCTGGAGAAAAATACGCTGCGCCCGGAGATGAGCAGCGACGAAATTGAGCGCATTATTCGTAGTGCGGTCAATAACGTGCCCTATGCCGTGGGGATCAACAACCACATGGGTAGCAAGATGACCTCTAACCTGTTTGGTATGCAGAAAGTGATGCAGGCACTGGCGCGTTACAATCTTTACTTCCTCGACAGCGTAACCATCGGTAATACCCAGGCGATGCGCGCCGCGCAAGGCACTGGCGTGAAGGTTATTAAACGGAAGGTGTTCCTCGACGATTCACAGAACGAAGCAGACATCCGTGTGCAGTTTAATCGTGCAATTGACCTGGCGCGTCGCAACGGTTCGACCATTGCCATTGGGCATCCTCACCCTTCAACGGTACGCGTGTTGCAACAGATGGTTTATAACCTGCCGCCAGACATTACACTGGTGAAAGCCAGCAGCTTGCTGAATGAACCGCAGGTTGATACTTCTACACCGCCGAAAAACGCTGTGCCTGATGCACCGCATAATCCGTTCCGTGGCGTGAAACTGTGTAAACCGAAGAAACCGCTGGAACCGGTTTATGCTAATCGCTTCTTTGAAGTATTAAGCGAAAGCATCAGCCAGAGCACGCTGATCGTTTACTTCCAGCATCAGTGGCAAGGCTGGGGCAAGCAGCCCGAAGCGGCAAAACTTAACGCTAGCGCAAATTAAAGGCGCTACGCGTAATGCGATGGTGCGACCGCGTTTTGTCGCGCCATTGCCATAAGCGGAAAGACCACAGTAACGCCTGATAACCCACCTTTATGCTGCGTACATTGGAAATCAGGCGTTTATACATACCGGAAGTAAATATCTCAGCAATCATCCGTTGGCGGGTAATAATATCTGGCTCTTTACGTACCGCATGGCAAACACGTAATGCTTCGTAAGTTATTTGTTGATGAAATTCCGGGTAAATCACTATTCTGTCTGCGTAATCGCGATTTAACTTTTCCAACAGTCGGGTAATCTTAATATAGTGGCGTTGATAATTAAGGTTTTTATTTCCCTGTCTATTCAATCGGCTCACTGACGTATTATGCAAATAATATTTATATAACGATTGCTCGGTATATAGCACGCGTTGCGCGTTAAACATAAATTCTGTTGTCCAGACAATATCCTGATGATGTAATCCGGCAATAAATTTAATGTTATTTTTAACAATGACATCACGACGATAAACCCCCATCCAGACAACGTGAGTCCAACGGCGGGAAGAAAGCCCCATCCGCAACCAATCAGGGCCGGTTAATACGCCGGTTGAGCGAAGGCGATCGCTGGGGATGGATTGCCAGGTTTCTCCCGTTTCACGAAAACACCAGTCAGCGTTGCACTGCGCCACGTCGAGGTCGTCCTCTAACGCCATGGTCATCAGCGTTTCGTACATAGTGGGATAGACCTCATCGTCAGCATCGACAAAAGCGACATATTTACCCGTCGCCGCCTCGATCCCACGATTACGCGCCACCGATGCGCCGGCATTCGCCTGATGCAGCAAACGAACGTGCGGATAGTTTTCCGCGTAATGCTTTGCTATTTCAACAGAATTATCCGTTGAACCATCGTTAATAATAATGATTTCCAGAGCAGTCCAGGTTTGCGCGATTAAAGATTCCATGCAAGTACGGAAATCATCTCCCGCATTATATAACGGGATAATAACACTGAGTTTATTGGTGCTGTTCATCATAAATACCGACGACCTCTGAAGTTATCCTGATGTTTTACAGGCTTTGTATTAAGAAACCATTAAGCCTGTGAGATATTATTTTTACAGGTGAGAGAGTCACTTCAGGGTAGAGAGATAATGAGAGCAGCTATATAAGAGATCAGCGCAATTACGATATCTTTATTACACTGACAGGATTTTACATATTTAACGGATTATCCTCAGGAAAAAGGGCTGGAATACCAGCCCTTGTTCGTGTTAATCCCAGCTCAGAATAACTTTCCCGGACTGGCCCGAACGCATAGCGTCAAAGCCCTTCTGGAAATCATCGATAGAGAAACGATGGGTAATGATCGGCGAGAGATCGAGGCCAGACTGAATCAGCGCCGCCATCTTGTACCAGGTTTCAAACATCTCACGACCGTAAATACCTTTAATGAACAAGCCTTTAAAGATCACTTTGGTCCAGTCGATAGACATATCAGACGGCGGAATACCCAGCATCGCAATGCGACCGCCGTGGTTCATGGTGTCGAGCATGGTACGAAACGCTGGCGGCGCACCGGACATTTCCAGACCGACATCAAAGCCTTCGGTCATGCCCAGTTCTGCCATCACATCATTGAGGTTCTCTTTAGCGACGTTAACCGCACGGGTGATACCCATTTTACGCGCCAGCTCAAGGCGGTATTCGTTAACATCAGTAATCACCACGTTACGTGCACCAACGTGTTTCGCCACCGCCGCCGCCATAATACCAATCGGGCCTGCACCAGAGACCAGCACATCCTCGCCCACCAGATCAAACGACAGCGCGGTATGCACGGCGTTACCGAAGGGATCAAAAATGGAAGCCAGATCATCGGAGATATTGTCGGGGATTTTGAAAGCGTTGAACGCCGGAATCACCAGATATTCTGCGAAGCAGCCCGGGCGATTAACACCAACGCCTATCGTGTTGCGGCACAAATGGGTACGGCCACCACGACAGTTGCGACAGTGACCACAAGTGATATGGCCTTCGCCAGAAACGCGATCGCCGATCTTGAAGCCTTTCACTTCCTGACCGATGCCAACCACCTCACCGACATATTCATGGCCTACAACCATCGGTACTGGGATGGTTTTTTGCGACCACTCATCCCAGTTATAGATGTGAACGTCAGTCCCGCAGATGGCTGTTTTACGGATTTTAATCAGCAGATCGTTATGCCCGAGTTCCGGTACAGGAACGTCGGTCATCCAGATGCCCTCTTCCGCTTTCAGTTTGGATAACGCTTTCATCTCACATCCTCAGGCGATAACGCCCAGTTGTTTACCAATACGCGTGAATGCTTCTACTGCACGCGTAATTTGCTCAGGGGTATGCGCCGCAGACATCTGGGTACGAATACGCGCCTGACCTTTCGGAACGACCGGATAGAAGAAACCGGTGACGTAAATGCCCTCTTTTTGCAGTTCACGTGCAAATTTTTGCGCCACTACAGCATCGCCAAGCATGACCGGAATAATGGCGTGATCGGCACCCGCCAGGGTAAAGCCCGCCGCCGACATTTGCTCACGGAACTGACGCGCGTTCGCCCACAGACGGTCACGCAGCTCGCTACCCGCTTCAACCATCTCCAGCACTTTGATAGACGCGGCAACAATGGCCGGTGCCAGCGAGTTGGAGAACAGGTACGGACGAGAACGCTGGCGCAGCCACTCAACCACTTCTTTGCGCGCCGCGGTATAACCACCAGAAGCCCCGCCCAGCGCTTTACCGAGCGTGCCGGTGATAATATCGACCCGGCCCATCACATCGCAGTATTCATGGGAACCACGACCGTTTTCACCGACAAAACCTACCGCGTGGGAGTCATCTACCATCACCAGGGCATCGTATTTATCTGCGAGATCGCAAACACCTTTCAGGTTGGCAATCACGCCGTCCATCGAGAACACACCATCGGTGGCAATCAGCACATGACGCGCACCGGCTTCACGCGCTTCTTTCAGACGTGCTTCCAGCTCCTGCATATCGTTGTTGGCATAACGATAGCGTTTAGCTTTGCACAGACGCACACCATCAATAATAGACGCGTGGTTCAGTGCGTCGGAGATAATGGCGTCTTCCGCGCCCAACAGCGTTTCGAACAGGCCACCGTTAGCATCAAAGCAGGAAGAGTAGAGAATCGCATCTTCCATCCCCAGGAAGGCCGCCAGTTTTTGTTCAAGCTCTTTATGGCTGTCCTGAGTGCCGCAAATAAAACGCACCGAAGCCATGCCGAAACCGTGAGAATCCATTCCCGCCTTTGCCGCCGCAATCAGATCCGGATGATTCGCCAGTCCGAGATAGTTATTGGCACAAAAGTTAATGACGTGGCTTCCATCAGCCACAGTGATGTCTGCTTGTTGCGCAGACGTAATAATGCGCTCTTCTTTAAACAACCCTTCCGCCCTTGCGGTTTCCAGATCGTTGGTTAACTGCTGATAAAATTCTCCACGCATTGCGATTCTCCAGACAGGGCAAATTCCAGCACATATTACCCAAACTTATAGGTTGCGACGAGATGACGCGTTAACACTTCTGCAAAATTCAGGATAAATAACGTGAATGTTGATGTCTGTTAATATCTACGGACCGTACAAAAAGCGTACATGTTTTTTGAAGGGCATTACGATGGATGATTTATTCCATTGATATAAAAAGAAAAAATGATGCCTGGCACCATTTTTTCTTTATCATCTGCTATCAAGCGCTACTCACTAAGGGAAGAAAGGCTATTTTCTTGAAAGAAAAATTCTCAGCGCCTGCATTTTTGCCCCTAAAGTGTTACTCCTGAAGCAGCGAAACAAATCGAACCATTTTCCTCTCCCCAGATAGTTTAGGTTGAAGAGATTGGGGCGTTTGTAATAGCACATGACAAAAATGCCCTGGTCATCATCCACAATGTTATTGTTTAGTGTTATTTTTTGGCTTTCCAGAACCAGTTTATAGAATTCTTTCCATTTATGCTGGGAACCAACAATTGCGCCGCCAATAATATATACATGGTTACCAATCATGAAATCAAAAGCCTGCTGTTGAGATGTGACAGTAAGCCCTTTTTTTATAGTAAAAAAATGCATCTTATTTTCATCAAATGGGAAATCCCAAACTTTCAAGCCTCGTGTTACATTTGGCTTGCGGCAATAACCAAAATCTATCCACGCTACAAGAGGTGTTTTCACTAACCCCATGTTGATAGCTTTATTTACAAAATAGGCTTTAAGGTTACATACCAATACATATTCTGGCGACCAGTACTCTGGATTTTTTAATTGTCGAGGCTCAAGTCTATTTGTAAATGACTTATCTTTTTGAATTTTTTCGATACGACTTCTGATATGTCTAAATTTCTTTTTTATATCGATAACGATAACCGTTGTTGGTTTTCCGTTGCGAATAGCTTCTACCTTTGGTTTCAAATCGGCAGAAGTGAAAATAATCATCTCATTTTCAAGTGCGGCCAGACGCTCAAAGTAACTGAAATAAACGTCTACTGAGCGTGCCAGTTTTTCACGGAACCCTTTATTAGCAGTCCAATCCCCTCTACCAATGTCAAAATAAGCAGTGATAATTGTGGTGGATGATTTCATTACTAATAAGACCATTAATATAAAAATGGAATTATATCATAAATATTAACAGAATGTATACTGTATATTATCCATTCAAATGCTTCAGTTATTTATCAAACATCGGAATATTGATACTAAAGCACTATTCACGTGCAAAACCAACATCCGCCATGAAGGACTCGCTAAAACTAAAACTAGTTTGTTGCAATTAGCATCCTTGCATCTTTATGTAAAGGGCTGAAGGGATTCGGATGTGATGGTATGATTACAGACATTCGTGTCTGAGATTGTCTCTGACTCCATAATTCGAAGGTTACAGTTATGATCATCGTTACCGGCGGCGCGGGCTTTATCGGCAGCAACATCGTTAAGGCCCTGAATGATAAAGGCATCACCGATATTCTGGTGGTGGACAACCTGAAAGACGGCACCAAGTTTGTGAACCTGGTCGATCTGGATATCGCGGACTATATGGATAAGGAAGACTTCCTGATCCAGATTATGGCTGGCGAAGAGTTCGGCGATGTCGAAGCGATTTTCCACGAAGGCGCGTGCTCTTCCACCACCGAGTGGGATGGCAAGTATATGATGGATAACAACTATCAATACTCCAAAGAGCTGCTGCACTACTGTCTGGAGCGCGAAATCCCGTTCCTGTATGCATCTTCCGCAGCCACTTACGGTGGACGCACCTCCGACTTTATTGAATCCCGTGAATACGAAAAACCGCTGAACGTCTACGGTTATTCGAAGTTCCTGTTTGATGAATATGTTCGCCAAATCCTGCCGGAAGCAAACTCACAGATTGTTGGCTTCCGCTATTTCAACGTTTATGGGCCGCGTGAAGGCCATAAAGGTAGCATGGCGAGCGTCGCTTTCCATCTCAACACCCAGCTCAACAATGGTGAATCGCCGAAACTGTTCGAAGGTAGCGAGAACTTTAAACGCGACTTCGTCTACGTGGGTGATGTGGCAGATGTGAATCTGTGGTTCCTGGAAAATGGCGTTTCCGGCATCTTCAACCTCGGCACCGGTCGTGCAGAATCCTTCCAGGCAGTAGCAGATGCTACGCTTGCTTATCACAAGAAAGGCCAGATCGAATACATTCCGTTCCCGGATAAACTGAAAGGCCGCTATCAGGCGTTCACTCAGGCAGATCTGACGAATCTGCGCGCGGCGGGTTACGACAAACCGTTCAAAACCGTTGCTGAAGGTGTAACGGAATACATGGCCTGGCTGAATCGCGACGCATAAGAGCTCTGCATGAAAATACTGGTGATCGGCCCGTCTTGGGTTGGCGACATGATGATGTCGCAAAGTCTCTATCGCACGCTCCAGGCGCGCTATCCCCAGGCGATAATCGACGTGATGGCACCGGCATGGTGCCGTCCATTGTTATCGCGGATGCCGGAAGTTAACGAAGCTATTCCTATGCCTCTCGGTCACGGAGCGCTGGAAATCGGCGAACGCCGCAAACTGGGTCATAGTCTGCGTGAAAAGCGCTACGACCGCGCCTACGTCTTACCCAACTCCTTCAAGTCCGCATTAGTGCCTTTCTTCGCGGGTATTCCTCATCGCACCGGCTGGCGCGGCGAGATGCGCTACGGTTTACTTAACGATGTACGCGTGCTCGATAAAGAAGCCTGGCCGCTAATGGTGGAACGCTATGTCGCGCTAGCCTATGACAAAGGCATTATGCGTACCGCACAAGATCTGCCGCAGCCATTGTTATGGCCGCAGTTGCAGGTGAGCGAAGGTGAAAAATCATATACCTGTAATCAATTTTCGCTCTCATCAGAACGTCCGATGATTGGCTTTTGCCCCGGAGCGGAGTTTGGTCCGGCAAAACGCTGGCCACACTACCACTATGCGGAGCTGGCAAAGCAGCTGATTGATGAAGGTTATCAGGTGGCTCTGTTTGGCTCGGCGAAAGATCATGAAGCGGGCAATGAGATTCTTGCCGCTTTGAATACCGAGCAGCAGGCATGGTGCCGGAACCTGGCGGGGGAAACACAGCTTGATCAAGCGGTTATCCTGATTGCAGCCTGTAAAGCCATTGTCACTAACGATTCTGGCCTGATGCACGTTGCGGCGGCGCTCAATCGTCCTTTGGTTGCCCTGTATGGTCCGAGTAGCCCGGACTTCACACCGCCACTATCCCATAAAGCGCGCGTGATCCGCCTGATTACCGGCTATCACAAAGTGCGTAAAGGTGATGCTGCGGAGGGTTATCACCAGAGCTTGATCGACATTACTCCCCAGCGCGTACTGGAAGAACTCAACGCGCTATTGTTACAAGAGGAAGCCTGACGGATGCGGGTTTTGATCGTTAAAACATCGTCGATGGGCGATGTTCTCCATACGTTGCCCGCACTCACTGATGCCCAGCAGGCAATCCCGGGGATTAAGTTTGACTGGGTGGTGGAAGAAGGGTTCGCACAGATTCCTTCCTGGCACGCCGCCGTTGAGCGAGTTATTCCTGTGGCAATACGTCGCTGGCGTAAAGCCTGGTTCTCGGCCCCCATAAAAGCTGAACGGAAAGCGTTTCGTGAAGCGCTACAAGCAGAGAACTATGACGCAATTATCGACGCTCAGGGGCTGGTAAAAAGCGCGGCGCTGGTGACGCGTCTGGCGCATGGCGTAAAGCATGGAATGGACTGGCAAACCTCTCGCGAACCGTTAGCCAGCCTGTTTTACAATCGTAAACATCATATTGCAAAACAGCAGCACGCCGTAGAACGCACCCGCGAACTGTTTGCCAAAAGTCTGGGCTATAGCAAACCGCAGACTCAGGGCGATTATGCTATTGCGCAGCATTTCCTGACGAACCTGCCAACAGATGCTGGCGAATATGCCGTATTTCTTCATGCAACAACCCGTGATGATAAACACTGGCCGGAAGCACACTGGCGAGAGTTGATTGGTTTACTGGCAGATTCAGGGATTCGCATTAAACTTCCGTGGGGCGCGCCGCATGAAGAAGAGCGGGCAAAAAGACTGGCGGAAGGATTTGATTATGTCGACGTATTGCCGAAGATGAGTCTGGAAGGCGTTGCCCGCGTGCTGGCCGGGGCTAAATTTGTGGTGTCGGTGGATACGGGGTTAAGCCATTTAACGGCGGCACTGGATAGACCCAATATCACGGTTTATGGACCTACCGATCCGGGATTAATTGGTGGGTATGGGAAGAATCAAGTAGAGTGTCGTTCTACAAGTATGTCTCTTGCAGATTTGCCAGCTCAAACCGTTTTTCAAAATTTAAATCTTGAAATAATAACCAATAAGTTGACATCGGAGATAAGATGACCTCAACATTATTTTTCTCTCTCGAGAAAAAAAACTGGATAGCGTACTGGAACAGAGCTCTCGTATTCTTATTCATTACCACCTATTTTTTGGGTGGGATTACAAGGTATAAACATCTTATTGTTATTCTTATGACAATAACGACAATCGTCTATCTCTGCAAACGGCCAAAACACTATCTTTCACTATTTAAAACATGTCTTTTTGGTAGTGTTGCCATATTAACTATTGCTGCATTGCTATCACTTCTTCAATCCCCAGATGCAGGTGCTAGCATGAAGGAAATTTTCAAAGCTATCATTGAGAATACTTTACTGTGCACAATAGCAATACCGGTCATATTGAGAGACGAGAAAAGAGAAAATGTCGAAAAAATCGTTTTCTTCTCATTTATAAGTGCGTTGGGCTTACGTTGTTTTTCTGAATTGATTGCCTATTATAAGGACTATCAACAAGGGGTAATGCCATTTGCAGATTATAGACACCGTAGCATTTCTGACTCGATGGTCTTTTTATTTCCTGCATTGTTAAATCTCTGGCTTATCAAATCAGCAAAATACCGCATTTCTTTTGCGGTTCTAAGCGTTATTTTTATTTTTCTGATATTAGGAACTTTATCCAGAGGAGCTTGGCTTTCCGTGTTGGTCATTGGATTAATATGGATTCTGATGTTTAAACAATGGAAGTTACTATTAGTAGGAGTAATAGTTTCCATCATTGCATTGTCGGTTATTTTCACACATAAGGAGATGACCGCAAAGCTAACGTATAAACTTCAACAAACTAATAGTTCTTATCGTTATGCAAATGGTACTCAAGGCAGCGCACTCGATCTAATATTAGAAAATCCTGTTATTGGTTACGGTTACGGTAACGTTGCATATAAAGATGTCTATAATAAACGTGTCGTTGATTATCCACAATGGACCTTTAGACAATCGATAGGGCCACATAATTTTGCGCTATTCATCTGGTTTGGCACTGGTTTATTAGGGCTGATAAGTCTTATGATGCTATACTGCGCAATATTGAAAGAGTGTATAAAAAATGGCGTCCAGAATAAAAACCGCTCACCATATAATGCATATTATATAATCTTACTATCTTTTATAGGTTATTTTGTTATCCGTGGAAACGTAGAACAAATTGAACCAAATTTATTAGGCGTTTACGCCGGCTTATTATTAGCGATGAAAAACAAGTAAAAAATAAAAAGGCTGCATAATGCGGCCTTTTTATTTATTCAAACCAATTATGAATAACCTCTTCAAATCTTTGAGTTACGCCATCCCAACTGTAGTGATCAAACACAAAATCCTGACCTTGCTTTGCAACTGCTGTTAATTCAGGATTCGCTAACGTTTTTAAAATATCGCTGCTTATGGAGTCTGCAGTCATAGGTTCTTTTAAATGGAATCCCGTAGTATTTTCTTTGACAAATTCCGTCATCCCCCCACGCGTACTCACTAAAACAGGCTTACCAGCCCCCATAGCTTCAATTGCCACCATGCAAAATGGTTCTTGGAACTGGGAAGGAATGACAACTAAATCTGCCAGTGGGTAATAACAATGCATCTTTTCAGGCGGTATGCTTCCTAACATAATGCAACGATCCTTCAAACGTTTTGCAATTTCCCTGACATTGTGTTGATATGCACCTTTGTCACTTTTACTCATTTCTGTATAATCACCAATCACAACTAATTTTAAATTTTTGTGAGCAGCGGCCAATTTTTCGAATGATTGCATCAACAGTAATATGCCTTTGTCAGGGACGATACGCCCAGCATAAAAAATAATTTTCTCTTCAGGGGAGATATTAAGTTCGCTTCTAGTGATCGGCTGAAAAGTAGATTGATAGGTTTCTAAATCAATTCCATTTGGTACAATCTCAATATCTGCATTTGCTAAATAAGATTGGTAATACTTTTTCAAGTATAAGCTAGGCACTATCATTTTAACATTTTGCTCAAGCAATTTTGGTTCAAATGCATTATGCATATGTATAACCACTCTTGCCTGAGGTGCTCGCTTACGAATTTGAGCATATAGCTTCATGCTATTATTAACTACAATAACACTTTCTTTCGTTATAGGAAAATCATGTGCAATATTCAATATTCTCTGTGAATATGGAAGAGGATCAAGTCTTGTCCATTTTTGAAATAACCGCTTATATATGCGGCTGAATCCAACCCTATGAATACTACAATTATCATTAACAAAGGTGTAATTTGAGTATCCTGGATTCTTGATACAAACAATACGATTTGGGAAATTGGTACGCTGAGCAACCTGATACATCCACGTTTCAACAGCGGCCGCTCCGCGAGGAGGAATTGAAAAAATAGGAGTAACTGTAAATATTATTTTATCAACCATCTCGAATATTAACCTTTCATAACATTATATTTAATTGCTGTAAAAATACCATCGAGAAATTTTTTCTGGTAAAGCAAGTGTTTATATTTTTCTTTGTACTCATGTTTTTTAACAGCTTTTTTATAAGGTATATTTCTCCATGGAGATATATTATAAATATTACGAAAATAATCTGCAGATGCGTAGTCCGCCCAATCATGCCATGGCTTAGTTACACCAGTATAATGTATGAAGACAGTTTCATCATTAATAAACTGGGTGTAATATTCACTATTTTTTTCTTCAAATTCTGACTTTATAGTATAAATACAATTATATTTTCTCGGTAATATTTTAGCATGATGTAAAAACATTAAGTTTAAAATATCTTGATCCGGATACTTTAATTTTTTGATAATTGACTCATCTGATAATAGATCAAAGAATTTCTCCGTTAGTCTTTGTTGTAACCATTCCCGTAAATTAATATACATTACACCAGAGTTAAAATAGCTACCGTTAAAATCCTCATTACACAAACGCTCAGCACTTTTACTTTGCATAGCATCAACATCAATTACTACAGCACCATATTCATCTTTAAATTCTAATTCCAGTAACTCATTTAATGAACCCTTACAGACAATATCAGCATCAAGATATAATAATGAATCTAATCGCGAAGAAAAATAATCAAATGAAAGCAAACGATAATAAATAGATACTGGCCAGATATTTGATTGAGGTAACGCTTTCAGTGGCTCAGAATCAATATGATATAATTTAATAACCGTTCGATATTTCGTTGCTAATTGTGATAATAATTCAATATACTCTTTGTCTAAGTAATCAGCGATTATGTGAAAGGTAAAGTTGTTTTTTTTATTATTTTCAAGAATTGAAGCAATTGAAATCGCAGCCCCAATCTGGTAGTTCTCATCAATACCCCATGAGACATTGAACGTTTCCCGTTCATCAATTTTAACAGGGCGCTTGTCCAGTTCAATTATATCTTTAAATCGAGTAAGATGTTTAAAATCCAATTTAATTACCCTTCATCATAAATATTATTTGTTTTTCAATCCCAGCTTGATTTTTACATCCCTGATTGCTTTTTTAATTTTCTTTTTGAATACAAGGTATGTATAGCCAAAGTCTTTCAATTCATTTTTTATATTATAGTGCCGTTCGAGATCAATACGATCTTTCGCTTTTAAAACTGCGGTTGTTTTTTTACCTGAAAGGTCTATTAGTCTTAATCCTTTTTCGGATACTATAAAATTTCCTTTATGAGGATCGCCAGACACCATTCCATGCTGATGCAACTCTTTAATCGATTCTGATAATTGATGCTTCAGATCTTCTGAAATTTCCGAATACTCATTTAACCCCACACCTTCAATATACTCAATGAGCATAATATAATAATGTGAGAAATTTAATGTTTTACGTTCAGCAAGTAAAAAATAGTCATTAATTGATTGGATGCCCTCACCACGTACCCGATCAGTTTGATAAATTAAGTTCTCATAATAATCTTTTTTGACACAAGATTTTAAGAAACGTTCGGCCATTTTATGCTTTGGCGCATAAACTTTAAGCACAAGAGGTCCGCGAGCAGTGTCAATAAGAATGACTTTTGTATCATCAATAGAACGAAAAACTTTTAATGTTTTAATCCTACAAGTTAAAAAGTCATTCAGAACTTGCTCGTAAAAGGGATCATTATCTTTTATGAGAACTTTCAACCCATTTATCGTTTTATTATATATCATGATGAAGTATTTTAA
Organism: Escherichia sp. HH26CH; assembly: GCF_009820205.1. Classification (NCBI taxonomy): domain Bacteria; kingdom Pseudomonadati; phylum Pseudomonadota; class Gammaproteobacteria; order Enterobacterales; family Enterobacteriaceae; genus Escherichia; species Escherichia sp. HH26CH. The sequence goes on along the minus strand of NZ_VNXM01000067.1, from coordinate 79,665 downwards.
CCTTAAATATTTAGAAGCATTTTTCTTTATAATATTTTAAATAATTAAGAATGCCTGCTATATAATGCTTTTGTTTAAATTTATGTTTTGCGCAATACCGATACTGATTGCTATTTACAGGTTTAAGTAAATCTTCTTTACACCACGGAGAAGCAGCTTTGGCGATCAAAAAACTACGTGACACAGGATAATCAGCCCACTCATGCCAGGGTTTTGTAGGCCCTACATAGTGTATGAACACAGTGTCATCATTGACTGGATTATCAACCTTGTCTTTTAATTCATAGTTAATACTATATCGGGTATTATATTTTTCTGATATAAATTTGACTTTACCATTCAATAATACATTCAGGACATCTTGATCAAGGTGGGTGATTTTACTTACCCAATCTGGGTCTCGCAACATTTCAATAGCTTTTGTCGAAATGTTATTTCGATTCCACTCAACAATATTTATCAGCAAAAAACCAGCATTAAAATATCCAGAAGCTAATTGCGGTGTAGTTAGTATCGAGGATCGATTCTGCCACCATTCAACATCTCTTTCAGCTACAACTGCAGCAATTTCATTAGTAGAAAATTGATAATCTAAGAGTTCTTTAATGCTACCTTTACAAGCAATATCTGCATCAAGATATAGAATTTTTTCATGTTTATTAGAGAAGTAATCTGCAATTATAAATCTGAAATATGTGGCATAAGTCCAGTTTTTCGTGCTTGGTAATGACTTCAGCTTATCACAATTGATAACATAAACATTAATTCTTGAATCATATTGTTTTGCTAAATCAGAAAAATATAACTTATCTTTATCACTGATATAATCTGTGAAAACATGAAACTCACAAGATATTTCTCTATTGTTTAATAGAATAGATGCAATGGCTACACCACATCCAAAAAGAAAATTTCTATCAATTCCAAATGCTATATCAAGAGTATTTTTAGATCTTATATTCTTATAATGGAAATTATACTCAAAAAGGATGATGTCACTATCATTGAGTTGAGACATATTGATTCTGTATCCAAAATTTTGGCTAAAATAAGTTATTCATTTCTAAAGGGTTACAACGATTTTCTAATCGTTCTTTCCCTGATTTTTGTGGCTTTTGCTTCTGCTTGCGACAGCAGCCCTTGTTCCTGCTTGAGAATGTCTTTAAGCGGGGCAGCAAAATACACCTTCATGAACCGCCAGATATCCCGCTGAGTCAGGCCAATATTCATCGAAGAAAAATAAAGCCCAATAAGATCTTTATCGCGCCAACGACGTGGAACGCGCGTGCGAAGCTGCGCCCGGTGCAGGTCAATTACTGAAATTTTTAACTCCTCTTCCTTACCGGAAAAAGGCAAGTGCAGCAGGAAATGACAGATATAACAGTCACGGTGGTTAATGCCCGCAGCATGCATATCGCGCACCATCATCGCGACACGTTTAATAAGCATACGCCTTACGCGGACATCTGGTGGGTTAGTCGCCCAGTCAGCACAGTAATCTTCCAGACTGATGGTTGGTGTCAGATCTTCGGTTATAATAAACGAGGTTCTGGTCAGCGGATTAATGCCTTTTTCGCCGAATGCCACCCCATACATAGTATCAACGCCGACATCCCGCAGTCGATGAATCGCATTCCATTCGCGGTCTGCGCCTAATACTGGCATCCGCAATGAGAGTAAATTTTTGATTATCTCTTTCAGGGTCGTGCCGCGATGCCATTTGAGAAAATAGCTTTTGCCCGCCATTTCAAAGCGCAGAGTGCGGCGAGTTTCCAGTTCACGAAAAACCTCACCCTGCAAGGTTTTAACTTCCTCAAAAGGATCTTTACCGCGCCATAACGTGGCAAACGGCTCTTTAAGTTCAACCATCCAGACCACCCGTTATGATATCCGCCGCTTTTTCTGGCAGACTGTATAAATCTTGTGTATCAGCATAATGTCGCGCATTTTCCGCCCAGGCCTGGCGCAATGAAGATTGCGTTAACGCTTTGCGTAAAATCTCATTCAATGTTTCCTGGCGGAATGGCTCAACAATAGCCTCGCCGCAATTGGCGTCAACAATATAATGCGCATAGCCACAAACGGCTGTTGTTAGTACCGGTAATCCTGCAGTAATCGCTTCCAGCAGCACAATTCCCGCCGCTTCCTGGTAGGCAGGATGCAGTAATAAATCCGCCGCCGCCATTAATTCCGAGACATCGTTGCGCCCCGAGAAGAAGTGAACATTACTGCGCACGCCGCGTTTTTCTGCCAGCGCCTCAAATTTTCGCGGTTTATCCTGCCCAACAACATATAGCAATGTGTTGTGGCGCAGTGAATCCGGGAGCGAAGCAAGTGCTTCAATGGAACGATCGACACCTTTACGCGTGAAGTCTGAACCGACCTGCAACAATAAATATTGTTGTTCTGTTATTCCATTTTTCTTACGAAAGCTTTCACGGCTATTGGCTGGCTGCTGGCTATATTTACGGTCAGGATAAATCCCCGGAGGCAAAATATGAAAACGCTCCGCTTCAGTCTGATAATGTTTCTGGAAATCGGCGATTTGCTTGTCCGTCAGCATCAGAAACTGTGTCGGCTTGCCCTGTTCAAAGGTTGCCCGCTCAAAGGCGGCATAATGGCGATAACGTGACGTCAGGCGATAGAAAAAGCCTTTCTCCTGCGCCACTTTCTCGGCATAACAAACATCAGCGGCATAATAAACGTCCAGCCCCGGCATTTTGTTGAATCCAACGACTTTATCGACCGGATGCTCGTGTAAATGTTTTTGCACCCAGGCAAAATACTCCGCGTTACGCCCGTGATTGGTATGCGACTTAACCGGCACGTTGATCAGTTCAAACACATCAGGGCATTCGCCTTCCCATGACTGGGCATAAACCCGAACATGATGCCCTCGGGCCGCAACTGTCTGAGCAATACGCATAAAATCGCGTTGCAAACCGCCAAAGGGAAAATATTTATATAAACAGAAAGCAACGATCATAACGACGTACCTGTCGTGGAGGATGGCAATAATTTATCAACAGCAGCAATGACATCTGCCGCCGGAATAACCGAAAGATACATCTCATTTCGGTCACGCTGATCGCGTGTTGGCATTTCCCGGTAATCTCCCGCCCAGAATTGAATCATGTTATTTGACCAGGGACGCCAAAAAATATGGTCTGTTGCACCAAACAGCGATATCAGCGGCGTATTAACTGCAGCGGCAATGTGCGCCGGTGCGGAATCAACGCCAATAAACAGCTGCGCATGATCGATTAACGCACCAAGTTCCGGGAAGGTTACCTTTCCGGCCAACGCCGTTACTGGTGGCGTCTGGCATCCCTGCGCAATTTCATTGACGCAGGCCAGATCGTCTTTATCCGGGCCGGACGTCAGAACGACTTCATAGCCACGTGTATGTAAGGCATCAATCACAGCGGAAAACTTGGCGTTGTCCCAGCATTTGAAGATTTGCCGCGCGGTAGGTTGGATAACCACATAATTTTGTCCAACACCTGCGTGATCAAGTTCGCGACGCATTCGTTTCCAGCTTGCAGGCGGGTAACTCATCGTTGTCTGCTTCACCAACGATTCGAGACCCAGTGGCGTCAGCACGGATAAGTTACTTTCCACCACATTTCCACCCTGCAACGGCACCAGATGGGTGAAGCTTTTACGCCAAAAAGCAGACTGCCGATGATGATAATCCTGGGAAATTTTCACACGGGCATTTAATAAGCGAACCAGTATAGCAACCATCCATTGATCGGTAAGATTAACGATAAGGTCATACTTATTGGCACGTAATACCTTGATGAGATGAAAAAAGTTGGCAATTTTTTCTGAAGCTTTTGCTTTTTTATTTTTTATGCCGTAGAGCGCGTTAATCTCTGGATTTTCAGACAGAATCGGGATGGTGTCCTGATAAAGCAGCACATCGATTTTTGCGTCAGGGTAATTTTTTTTCAGCGAACTAATGACAGGAGTAGTTAATAACATATCCCCATGAAAACGCATCTTAATGAGCAAAATTCTTCGAAATGGCTTATCCACAAGTAACTCTTTTTGTTGAGATTATCCGATTAAGGTGAAGCAGAAAAAGCACGCTACCGCCCCAGGCTCAACAGCTACCTGAATACTGATACCGTACTGATATTGACGCGCTAGTGTATCACTTCTTTCGCGGCAATCCGATCCGAATGATTTTTAAGCACATCGTTGTTTTTCAATAAAGAAATCAATCAAATAAAATCATTAGCAACAATATTCTTTCACTGTTGCTCCGCGATTCATTACTGCACGTACTGCGGAAATCAATGAATCGCATAAAAATACAAAAAAAGTATAGATGTTCAGCAAGAATTGGCGGGTAAATTGCTATTTAAGTCAAAAACGGGAAAAGTAATGGTAAAGCCACAGCTAAATACATAGAATCCCCAGCACATCCATAAGTCAGCTATTTACTATGCTCGAATTGCTTTACACCGCCCTTCTCTACCTTATTCAGCCGCTGATCTGGATACGGCTCTGGGTGCGCGGACGTAAGGCTCCGGCCTATCGAAAACGCTGGGGTGAACGTTACGGTTTTTACCGCCATCCGCTAAAACCAGGCGGCATTATGCTGCACTCCGTCTCCGTTGGTGAAACGCTGGCGGCGATCCCATTGGTGCGCGCGCTGCGTCATCGTTATCCTGATTTACCGATTACCGTCACCACCATGACGCCAACCGGTTCGGAACGCGTACAATCTGCGTTCGGTAAGGATGTTCAGCACGTTTATCTGCCTTACGATCTACCCGATGCGCTTAATCGTTTCCTGAATAAAGTCGACCCCAAACTGGTGTTGATTATGGAAACCGAGCTATGGCCTAACCTGATTGCGGCGCTACATAAACGTAAAATTCCGTTGGTGATCGCTAATGCGCGACTCTCTGCACGCTCTGCCGCAGGTTATGCCAAACTGGGCAAATTCGTCCGTCGCTTGCTACGTCGAATTACGCTGATTGCCGCCCAAAATGAAGAAGATGGTGCACGTTTTGTGGCGCTGGGTGCAAAAAATAATCAGGTGACCATCACTGGTAGCCTGAAATTCGATATCTCTGTCACGCCGCAGTTGGCTGCCAAAGCAGTAACGCTGCGCCGCCAGTGGGCACCTCATCGCCCGGTATGGATTGCCACCAGCACTCACGAAGGCGAAGAGAGTGTGGTGATCGCCGCACATCAGGCATTGTTACAGCAATTCCCGAACTTATTGCTCATCCTGGTACCACGTCACCCGGAACGCTTCCCGGATGCGATTAACCTTGTCCGCCAGGCTGGGCTAAGCTATATCACACGCTCTTCAGGGGAAGTCCCCTCCACCAGCACGCAGGTTGTGGTTGGCGATACGATGGGCGAGTTGATGTTGCTGTACGGTATTGCCGATCTCGCCTTTGTTGGTGGTTCACTGGTTGAACGTGGTGGGCATAATCCACTGGAAGCCGCCGCACACGCTATTCCGGTATTGATGGGACCGCATACCTTTAACTTTAAAGATATTTGCGCACGGCTGGAGCAGGCAAGCGGGCTGATTACCGTTACCGATGCCACTACGCTTGCAAAAGAGGTTTCCTCTTTACTCACCGACGCCGATTACCGTAGTTTCTATGGCCGTCATGCCGTTGAAGTGCTGTATCAAAACCAGGGCGCGCTACAGCGTCTGCTTCAACTTCTGGAACCTTACCTGCCACCGAAAACGCATTGAGGTTGTTATGCAAAAACGGGCGATTTATCCGGGTACTTTCGATCCCATTACCAATGGTCATATCGATATCGTGACGCGTGCCACGCAAATGTTCGATCACGTTATTCTGGCGATTGCCGCCAGCCCCAGTAAAAAACCGATGTTTACTCTGGAAGAGCGTGTGGCGCTGGCACAGCACGCAACTGCGCATCTGGAAAACGTGGAAGTGGTCGGGTTTAGTGATTTGATGGCGAACTTCGCCCGTAATCAACACGCTACGGTGCTGATTCGTGGCCTGCGTGCGGTGGCGGATTTTGAATATGAAATGCAGCTGGCGCATATGAATCGCCACTTAATGCCGGAACTGGAAAGTGTGTTTCTTATGCCGTCGAAAGAGTGGTCGTTTATCTCTTCATCGTTGGTGAAAGAGGTGGCGCGCCATCAGGGCGATGTCACCCATTTCCTGCCGGAGAATGTCCATCAGGCGCTGATGGCGAAGTTAGCGTAGCGTTTATGCCGGATGGTATGCCATCCGGCGCGCATCAATTACTTCTGGCACTGCCGACAATAAAACGTTGCCCGCTGCGCATGTTTAGTCGCCATAATCGGCGTACCGCACACCCGACACGGCTCACCTTTTCGCCCGTAAACCTGCAATTCCTGAGCGAAATAGCCCGGTTTACCATCACTTTGCAGAAAATCTTTCAGCGTTGTACCGCCCTGCTCAATCGAACGCAGCAACACCGCTTTAATCACCCGAGCTAACAATTCACACTCCGCCAGCGACAGTGATGACGCCAGCCGATCCGGATGGATCCGCGCCGCAAACAGAGATTCGCTGGCATAGATATTCCCTACGCCTACCACCAGCTTGTTATCCATCAGCCACGGTTTAATCGCCGTTTTTTTCTTTGCGCACTTCTGATGCAGGTACTCACCGTTGAAATCGTCGCTAAGCGGCTCCGGTCCAAGGTGGGCCAGCACATTATGCCCTTCCAGCTCTTTGGTCCACAGCCAGGCACCAAAACGGCGCGGATCGGTATAGCGCAGTACTTTGCCGTTGCTCATCACCAAATCAACATGGTCATGCTTTTCGGGAGGAAGTTCTTCTGAAAGGATGCGCAGGCTGCCAGACATCCCCAAATGAATGATAATCCAGCCCTCAGGCAGCTCCAGCAGCAGATATTTAGCCCGGCGCTGCACGCTAAGCACTGGTTGGTCGCTTAAACGGTAGATCTCTTCTGAAACCGGCCAGCGCAGGCGACCGTTGCGCACCACCGCATGAAGAATGGTTGCACCAACGAGATGCGGTTCGATGCCGCGTCGGCTGGTTTCAACTTCGGGTAATTCAGGCATAGCATCTCCGGGAATGAACAGATGCAGTCAATATGGGGGCAAGCAGATAACAAAAAACCCCGCCGGAGCGAGGTTTTTCGTTACATCAAAGCGAGAATTATTTGATTTTCGCTTCTTTGTAGATCACGTGCTGGCGAACAACTGGATCGAATTTTTTCAGTTCCAGTTTTTCCGGCTTAGTACGTTTGTTCTTCGTAGTGGTATAGAAGTGACCAGTACCAGCAGAAGAAACCAGCTTGATTTTCTCACGAATACCTTTAGCCATGATTTATTTCCTCTAAGTACTTAGTACTTTTCGCCACGGGCACGCAGTTCAGCCAGAACTGTATCGATGCCTTTTTTATCGATTACACGCATACCTTTAGCAGATACGCGCAGGGTGACAAAACGCTTCTCGCTCTCAACCCAGAAACGGTGAGAGTGCAGGTTCGGCAGGAAACGGCGTTTAGTCGCGTTCAGTGCGTGGGAACGGTTGTTACCGGTCACCGGACGCTTGCCAGTAACTTGGCAGACTCGGGACATGTCTATTCTCCAAAAATCAAATTAGCTCGAGCTTCGTATGGGGTATTGGCGCCTCGTCAGGCTTTACAGCCCGGTCATCGCAGTTCTATGTGAACTCTCGATTGCCAGGCCCAAATGCCAAACCCGAGATTCTCAAAGGTGGCGTAGTATACGCTGACTCAGCGATGTGCTCAAGTCCCGAACAGACAAAGATCCCGAAGGATCGCGCATAGCGGGTTAAATCCAGCCGCGTTCGGCAAAAGAAACATACTCTCCACGCCCAATCACGATATGGTCGAGCACGCGTAAATCCATGAACTGACAACTTTTTATTATCCGTTCGGTAATGAGTTTATCCGCTTTACTGGGTTCAGCACAACCCGAAGGGTGATTATGTGCAAGGATCAGCGCCGAGGCGTTTATTTTTATCGCTTCGCGGATAATTTCCCGAGGATGGACTTCAACATGGTTTAGCGTGCCGGAAAAAAGACGGCTATGCGTTATAACCCTGTGTTGTGAGTCGAGAAAGATCACCATAAAGATCTCCCGCTCCTCGCCCGTGAGCTGGCTTTGTAAAAATTCCCTCGTCATCTCCGGGCTGAGTAAAGGGCTTTCTTCACGCATCCGCACGTTGTAGTAACGCCGCGCCAGTTCAGCAATTCCCTTTAACTGGGCAAATTTCGCCACGCCAATTCCATGAACGCCACTAAACTGTTCATATTCAGAGGTTAACAAGCCATAAAGAGAGCCGAAATTCTCCAGCATCTCTTTTGCCAGGGTTAATACATCTTTACCGCGCGTTCCGGTACGCAGAAATAGCGCCAGCAGCTCGACATCCGTTAAGGCGCTAATACCAAACTTCAGCATTTTTTCGCGCGGCATCAACAGCTGTGCATTGTTTTTCACCTTCACCTCCTTTGTGGTGCTCGCATCCTGTCATAGCCGTTCCGTTAAATCGACGGTCAGTTTTCAATCCTGGAAAGCGCCTCGCAAAGTGATTCTCAGGTGAAGGCACGACAACAAAAGTATTGTGATAAAATCGCCAACTTCTGGTGTCACCCAACAGGAAAAATCATCATGAGCCTGGCCGGTAAAAAAATCGTTCTCGGCGTCAGCGGCGGCATTGCTGCCTATAAAACCCCTGAGCTGGTGCGTCGTTTGCGCGATCGCGGGGCCGACGTCCGCGTAGCCATGACCGAAGCGGCAAAAGCCTTTATTACCCCACTTAGCTTGCAGGCAGTTTCGGGGTATCCCGTTTCCGACAGTCTGCTTGACCCGGCAGCCGAAGCCGCTATGGGCCATATTGAGCTGGGTAAATGGGCTGATTTAGTGATTCTCGCCCCTGCCACGGCGGATTTGATTGCTCGCGTTGCCGCCGGAATGGCGAATGACCTGGTATCAACAATTTGCCTGGCTACACCTGCGCCTGTTGCCGTGCTCCCCGCCATGAACCAGCAGATGTACCGTGCCGCCGCCACCCAGCATAATTTAGAGGTGCTTGCTTCCCGTGGTTTGCTCATCTGGGGGCCAGACAGTGGCAGTCAGGCTTGTGGTGATATCGGCCCTGGGCGAATGCTCGATCCGTTAACCATTGTTGATATGGCGGTAGCGCATTTTTCGCCCGTCAACGACCTGAAACATCTGAACATTATGATTACCGCCGGCCCGACGCGTGAACCGCTCGATCCGGTGCGTTATATCTCTAATCACAGCTCAGGCAAGATGGGTTTTGCTATCGCCGCCGCCGCTGCCCGTCGTGGCGCGAACGTCACGCTGGTATCAGGTCCGGTTTCACTACCGACGCCACCGTTTGTTAAACGTGTTGATGTAATGACTGCGCTGGAAATGGAAGCCGCCGTGAATGCTTCTGTACAGCAGCAAAATATTTTTATCGGTTGCGCCGCCGTGGCGGATTATCGTGCTGCTACAGTGGCCCCTGAAAAAATCAAAAAGCAGGCCACGCAGGGTGATGAATTAACAATAAAAATGGTTAAAAACCCCGATATCGTCGCTAGTGTTGCCGCACTAAAAGACCATCGACCGTACGTCGTTGGATTTGCCGCCGAAACAAATAATGTGGAAGAATACGCCCGGCAAAAACGTATCCGTAAAAACCTTGACCTGATCTGTGCGAACGATGTTTCCCAGCCAACTCAAGGATTTAACAGCGACAGCAACGCATTACACCTTTTCTGGCAGGACGGAGATAAAGTCTTACCGCTTGAGCGAAAAGAGCTCCTTGGCCAATTATTACTCGACGAGATCGTGACCCGTTATGATGAAAAAAATCGACGTTAAGATTCTGGACCCGCGCGTTGGGAAGGAATTTCCGCTCCCGACTTATGCCACCTCTGGCTCTGCCGGACTTGACCTGCGTGCCTGTCTCGACGACGCCGTAGAACTGGCTCCGGGTGACACTACGCTGGTTCCGACCGGGCTGGCGATTCATATTGCCGATCCTTCACTGGCGGCAATGATGCTGCCGCGCTCCGGATTGGGACATAAGCACGGTATCGTGCTTGGTAACCTGGTAGGATTGATCGATTCTGACTATCAGGGCCAGTTGATGATTTCCGTGTGGAACCGTGGTCAGGACAGCTTCACCATTCAACCTGGCGAACGCATCGCCCAGATGATTTTTGTTCCGGTAGTACAGGCTGAATTTAATCTGGTGGAAGATTTCGACGCCACCGACCGCGGTGAAGGCGGCTTTGGTCACTCTGGTCGTCAGTAACACATACGCATCCGAATAACGTCATAACATAGCCGCAAACATTTCGTTTGCGGTCATAGCGTGGGTGCCGCCTGGCAAGTGCTTATTTTCAGGGGTATTTTGTAACATGGCAGAAAAACAAACTGCGAAAAGGAACCGTCGCGAGGAAATACTTCAGTCTCTGGCGCTGATGCTGGAATCCAGCGATGGAAGCCAACGTATCACGACGGCAAAACTGGCCGCCTCTGTCGGCGTTTCCGAAGCGGCACTGTATCGCCACTTCCCCAGTAAGACCCGCATGTTCGATAGCCTGATTGAGTTTATCGAAGATAGCCTGATTACTCGCATCAATCTGATTCTGAAAGATGAGAAAGACACCACAGCGCGCCTGCGTCTGATTGTGTTGCTGCTTCTCGGTTTTGGTGAGCGTAATCCTGGCCTGACCCGCATCCTCACTGGTCATGCACTAATGTTTGAACAGGATCGCCTGCAAGGGCGCATCAACCAGCTATTCGAGCGTATTGAAGCGCAGTTGCGTCAGGTATTGCGTGAAAAGAGAATGCGTGAGGGTGAAGGTTACACCACCGATGAAACACTGCTGGCAAGCCAGATCCTGGCCTTCTGTGAAGGTATGCTGTCACGCTTTGTCCGCAGCGAGTTTAAATACCGCCCGACGGATGACTTTGACGCCCGCTGGCCGCTAATTGCCGCGCAGTTGCAGTAATATGACGCCGGATGACTTTTCATCCGGCGAGTTTCTTTAAACGCCAAACTCTTCGCGATAGGCCTTAACCGCCGCCAGATGTTCCGCCATTTCTGGCTTCTCTTCCAGATAAGCAATCAAGTCTTTCAGGGTGATGATAGAGATCACTTTGCAGTTGTAATCACGTTCAACTTCCTGAATTGCCGAAATCTCGCCGCGACCACGCTCCTGACGATCGAGCGAAATCAATACGCCAGCAAGCGTCGCGCCATTGGCCTGAATAATTTCCATCGACTCGCGAATCGCCGTTCCGGCGGTGATCACATCATCCACCAGCATTACGCGTCCTTGTAACGCGCTACCGACCAGATTGCCGCCTTCACCGTGGTCTTTTGCTTCTTTGCGGTTAAAGCAGTACGGCAGATCCAGGTCATGATGCTCCGCCAGCGCCACAGCGGTAGTGGTGGCAATTGGGATCCCTTTGTAAGCAGGGCCAAACAGCAGATCGAACTCAATGCCGGAATCCACTAACGCTTCAGCGTAAAAACGGCCTAACAGTGCCAGATCGCGCCCGGTATTAAACAGCCCGGCGTTGAAGAAATAGGGGCTTTTGCGCCCGGACTTCAGCGTAAACTCGCCAAACTTTAATACCTGCTTGCCAAGCGCAAATTCAATAAACTGGCGCTGATATGGTTTCATGCCTTCGCTCCTCATCTTACTTTTCTACAGACAAAAAAAAGGCGACTCATCAGTCGCCTTAAAAATCAGTTTGCCAGCGCCGCCTTCTGCGTCGCTACAATGGATTCGATTCCCCCTCGGGCCAGCGCCAACAAGGTGAGTAGCTCTTCATGGGTAAACGGCTCGCCTTCTGCCGTTCCCTGAACTTCAATGATGCGCCCGTCTTCGGTCATCACCACGTTCATGTCCGTTTCAGCGGCAGAGTCTTCAACGTATTCCAGATCGCAAACCGCTTCGCCGTTCACAATCCCGACAGAAACCGCGGCTACCATCCCTTTCATCGGGTTGGTTTTCAGCTTGCCATTTTCAACCAGTTTATTCAGGGCATCGGCTAGTGCAACACAAGCACCGGTGATAGAAGCAGTGCGGGTGCCGCCATCGGCCTGAAGTACGTCGCAGTCCAGCGTAATAGTAAACTCACCGAGGGCTTTCAAATCTACTGCGGCGCGCAATGCACGAGCGATCAGACGCTGGATTTCCATCGTGCGGCCGCCCTGCTTACCCTTCGCCGCTTCACGGGCATTACGGGTATGAGTAGAGCGCGGCAGCATACCGTATTCTGCGGTGATCCAGCCCTGGCCCTGACCTTTCAGGAAGCGCGGCACGCCTTCTTCAATAGAGGCGGTACACAACACTTTGGTATCGCCAAATTCGACCAGCACCGAGCCTTCTGCATGTTTTGTATAGTTACGAGTCAGGGTAACGGGACGCACCTGATTATTGCTACGGCCTGCTGGACGCATATTGAAATCTCCGGCTTGAAACAAATGTGGCTGCGCATTATACGGACTTCCGGCGGTTATTCCTATCCTGACAAGGCATCGATGGCTATAATCCTTCCACCTCTCCTTTTATAAACAGGAACGTCTATGATCCGCAGTATGACCGCCTACGCCCGGCGTGAAATCAAGGGTGAATGGGGGAGCGCAACCTGGGAAATGCGCTCGGTAAACCAGCGTTATCTGGAAACTTACTTTCGTCTGCCGGAGCAGTTCCGTAGCCTTGAACCTGTCGTTCGCGAGCGTATTCGTTCTCGCCTGACGCGTGGTAAAGTGGAATGTACCCTGCGCTATGAGCCAGATGTCAGCGCACAAGGTGAGCTGATCCTCAACGAAAAACTGGCTAAACAGCTGGTAACTGCCGCGAACTGGGTAAAAATGCAGAGTGACGAAGGGGAAATCAACCCGGTTGATATTCTCCGTTGGCCAGGCGTGATGGCAGCCCAGGAGCAGGATCTCGACGCGATTGCTGCTGAAATTCTCGCGGCGCTGGATGGTACGCTGGATGACTTTATCGTCGCGCGCGAAACCGAAGGTCAGGCGCTGAAAGCATTGATCGAGCAGCGTCTGGAAGGCGTTACCGCCGAAGTGATCAAAGTCCGCGCCCATATGCCGGAAATCCTGCAATGGCAGCGTGAGCGTCTGGTCGCTAAGCTGGAAGATGCTCAGGTTCAGTTGGAGAACAACCGTCTGGAGCAGGAGTTGGTTCTGCTGGCACAACGAATTGACGTTGCCGAAGAGTTGGACCGCCTCGAAGCGCATGTTAAAGAGACCTACAACATTCTGAAGAAAAAAGAAGCCGTTGGTCGTCGTCTGGACTTTATGATGCAGGAGTTCAACCGCGAGTCAAACACCCTGGCCTCGAAGTCTATCAATGCCGAAGTGACAAACTCTGCCATCGAGCTGAAAGTGTTGATTGAGCAGATGCGCGAGCAGATTCAGAACATTGAATAACTCGTAACGCCAATTCTTACTTTTCAGCCTTCACAAATGCCGCCCACTCAAACAGAGCGGCATTTTTCTTCCCCGCAACTTCAATTCTGTTTTGCGTGCCTGCTCCAGATTTTGCGATGTTTTTTTGCCCAGCACACTGAGAACGTGAGATACTCACAACTGTATATAAATACAGTTACAGATTTACTTTCTTTGCAATCGATATCACATGGAGTGGGCAATGAACGAACATCATCAACCTTTTGAAGAAATACGGCATTATGGCACTGAAGGGCAAGAATTTTGGTCAGCGAGAGAATTGGCACCGTTACTGGATTATCGGGACTGGCGCAATTTTCAAAAGGTACTGGCCCGCGCGACTCAAGCGTGCGAAGCCAGCAATCAAGCTGCATCTGACCATTTCGTTGAAACCACCAAAATGGTTGTATTAGGTTCAGGGGCTCAACGAGAACTTGAAGATGTTCATCTCTCCCGCTATGCCTGTTACCTGGTAGTACAAAACGGCGACCCTGCGAAACCGGTTATTGCGGCAGGGCAAACTTATTTTGCTATCCAGACCCGACGGCAGGAGCTGGCTGACGATGAAGCTTTCAGGCAACTTCGTGAAGACGAAAAGCGTCTTTTTCTGAGAAATGAGTTGAAAGAACATAACAAACAATTAGTTGAGGCAGCGCAGCAAGCTGGGGTAGCGACAGCTATCGATTTCGCCATATTTCAGAATCATGGTTACCGGGGACTGTATGGTGGATTAGATCAGAAAGCCATCCATCAGCGGAAGGGGCTGAAAAAGAGTCAGAAGATCCTGGATCATATGGGTTCAACAGAACTGGCGGCTAATCTCTTTCGAGCTACCCAAACAGAAGAAAAACTCAAGCGGGATGGCGTGAATTCAAAACAGCAAGCTAACACCACACACTTTGACGTGGGTCGCAAGGTGAGGCAAACCATTCAGGAACTTGGCGGAACCATGCCTGAGGAGTTGCCGACCCCGCAGGTTAGCATCAAGCAGTTGGAAAACAGTGTAAAAATTACAGAGAAAAAATAGCAGAAACTAAAAACTCTTTTTGTTGATTGAGACACCCGATGCGTAAGCCAAGGTCCAGGTGCAGTGAACACAATGGCTAACATTGCACCTTTCTTTTCCACCCCTCAGTTTTAACCTACTTTTTCTTATGCATTTTCTCAGACAAGAAGTCAGAAGAATGCATCTACGCTACAGAAAATAACAATTTCACATAACTACAAATTATCAATTCCCTCTCACCTTAAAAAATCTCAATCGTGACAATGCGCACAAATCGCTACCCTGCCAGACAGATTTTTAGGGAGAGAACCATGCTGTTACACATTTTGTATTTGGTTGGCATTACTGCCGAAGCCATGACGGGGGCGCTGGCGGCCGGACGACGGCGCATGGATACATTTGGCGTAATTATTATTGCGACCGCCACGGCAATTGGCGGAGGGTCAGTGCGCGATATTCTGCTGGGCCACTATCCGCTCGGCTGGGTCAAACACCCGGAATATGTGATTATCGTCGCTACCGCCGCAGTACTCACCACTATTGTTGCTCCTGTAATGCCTTACCTGCGCAAAGTGTTTCTGGTGCTCGATGCGCTCGGACTGGTAGTCTTTTCTATCATTGGCGCACAGGTTGCACTGGATATGGGACACGGCCCGATCATTGCCGTTGTCGCAGCTGTGACGACCGGCGTATTTGGCGGCGTTTTGCGCGATATGTTCTGTAAACGCATCCCACTGGTATTCCAGAAAGAGTTGTATGCCGGTGTCTCATTTGCCTCCGCCGTGCTGTACATCGCGCTGCAACACTATGTTTCTAACCATGATGTGGTGATTATCTCCACCCTGGTATTCGGTTTTTTTGCCCGTTTACTGGCGCTACGTCTTAAGCTGGGATTACCGGTCTTTTACTACAGCCACGAAGGTCACTAAGGTTCAAAACCTGTGATCTGCTGGGCAGCCAGCCAACTGCCCAGCTTCTTGATTTGCGCATTTTCCTTCCATTCAATAACCTGTCTGGCGCGCCCCGATCCAGTCCCCGGCAACTGCTGCCAGAACTGTTCTGTGCTAAATAAAAGTTGCGACCAGGACCGTTCATCACTGGCGTTAAGCGCCTCCCGGGTTAGTGGTATTCCCATTGCCATCACCCAGCGAGTAAAAGGCTGCTTACGAGCCAGATTAAACTGATGCCATAACTGTGTGCTTTTACTTTTCGCGATCCCCGGCGTGTTCTGTAATTGCTCTGGCGTTAATAAAAGCCAGGAAAAGATATGCTCAAAGCGATGAGTCTGATGCAGCGCGCGCCAGCCAGCCTCACCAATGCCATCCAGCCCCAGAACCTGTTTTGCCCCCAGCCAGACTAAGCGTGAAATGAACTGTTCCCGACAAACATCAGAAGCAAAGTAGCAGGTCAACGAGTTAAAGCGGTTTTCTGGTGGTGTCGGTTTTGTGCGTTCTGTACCGCGCCAGACCACATTATCAATGCGAGGAATACCCTGCCCGGCAAGGCTGACGAGGAACTGATCACCAGGCGCAATATCCCACTCCTGCCAGCGTCTGACGGAACCAACATTCACCCGCTGAACTTTTTTATCATCCAACATGACAGGCACAAGTGACGCAACCACCGAGATTTTACCGCTCTTGCCCACCGCAAACTGAATCGCCTTCACTTCGGCAACCTGAGCTACAGGTTGATATTTCCAGGCCACCAGCCACTCTGCCTGGCCCGGCAGCCAATGGCGAGATTCGGGTTCCTTAGCCGCTCGTACAACCACGCCATCGGTGACGAAAGGTAATTTCGCTTTCCACCACTCATTGCGTATGCGCTCAACCTCATCAGCATTGTTAACCGCACGGGTATACGTCTGCGTTAGAGTAAAACCTGCGGTAGTCAGCTGCTGTAAACGATCGGTCATTAACTGCGTTCCATCCGGCCATGCCCAGACAAAAACGCCCAGTGAATTCAGCGTGTCGCTATTCCCCTGGCGCATCAGGAGACCAGCAACTTTTGAGCGGGCATTTATTCCCCCCATTTGTTGTTGGATATGCCCCTCGCGCTTGAGAAATATTTCCCCCTGAAGTGTACTATTGACTAAAGGCCCGCTAACGGTTTGCGGCACAGAGGGAATTAAGCTAACTTTCTGCGTCCAGTCCTCCCCTTTCAGGCCATTGCCGCGACTGATTGCTTTGTTCAGTTTCCCGTCCCGATAAACCAGGGTTACCGCAACGCCATCGACTTTCGGCTGTACCCAAAGATCGTTGTGTTCACGCATCCAAAGACGTAGTGCATTTTTATCCGCTAATTTACGCACGCCCGTATGCGCAACTGGATGCATAACTGTGCCTGCCAAAGGTGGCATCATCGCGTCGCGGGGCTCGTTCCCAAAACAGCGTTGCCACTGCGTGAGACGGGCGCTTAACTGATCGTAAACACCGTCTTCAATTTCACTTTCCCCTTCCTTCCAGTAGTCATCGTCCCACTGTTTTATTTGCTGTTGCAGGCGGGAAATTTCTTCCTGTGCTCTGGCTGGCGACCAGGCCGGACAGACCGCCCACGCCGATGATTGCCAGCACAAGATACTTATTAATATCGCCATCCATACTTTCATCATCACCTCCGCTGTAGATAGTCAGGCAGATATACAACGTGATGAAAGCAAAGCCGAGTGGCAAAAACGGAGTCTGCGAGGACGCTTCCTGAGAATCGTCTTTATTGCAGTGAATCACAGGCAAATGCGGAAGCAGCTACGCAAAACGCAACAACTTTGCGCAAAAAGTGTGAGCAAGGGCTACGTCACATGGCCGCGCCGTGTATAATAAGCTCGTATGTAGGCTTTATTTCGCTAATCACATACGAAAGATACTCATGGCTCAAGGCACGCTTTATATTGTTTCTGCCCCCAGTGGCGCGGGTAAATCCAGCCTGATTCAGGCTTTATTAAAAACCCAACCGTTGTATGACACCCAGGTTTCTGTTTCACACACCACGCGCCAACCGCGTCCTGGTGAAGTTCACGGTGAACATTATTTCTTTGTTAATCATGATGAATTTAAAGAAATGATTAGCAGAGATGCGTTCCTCGAACACGCAGAAGTTTTTGGTAATTACTATGGCACTTCGCGTGAGGCCATTGAGCAAGTACTGGCGACCGGTGTCGATGTTTTTCTCGATATCGACTGGCAGGGCGCGCAGCAAATTCGCCAGAAGATGCCGCACGCGCGGAGTATCTTTATTTTACCGCCGTCCAAAATTGAACTGGACCGCCGTCTACGCGGTCGCGGTCAGGACAGCGAAGAGGTCATTGCAAAGCGTATGGCGCAAGCTGTTGCAGAAATGAGCCATTACGCCGAATATGATTACCTGATTGTGAATGATGACTTCGATACCGCGTTGACCGATTTGAAGACCATTATTCGCGCCGAACGTCTGCGCATGAGCCGCCAAAAGCAGCGTCATGACGCTTTAATCAGCAAATTGTTGGCAGACTGAACCTGATTTCAGTATCATGCCCAGTCATTTCTTCACCTGTGGAGCTTTTTAAGTATGGCACGCGTAACTGTTCAGGACGCTGTAGAGAAAATTGGTAACCGTTTTGACCTGGTACTGGTCGCCGCGCGTCGCGCTCGTCAGATGCAGGTAGGCGGAAAGGATCCGCTGGTACCGGAAGAAAACGATAAAACCACAGTAATCGCGCTGCGCGAAATCGAAGAAGGTCTGATCAACAACCAGATCCTCGACGTTCGCGAACGCCAGGAACAGCAAGAGCAGGAAGCCGCTGAATTACAAGCCGTTACCGCTATTGCTGAAGGTCGTCGTTAATCACAAAGCGGGTCGCCCTTGTATCTGTTTGAAAGCCTGAATCAACTGATTCAAACCTACCTGCCGGAAGACCAAATCAAGCGTCTGCGGCAGGCGTATCTCGTTGCACGTGATGCTCACGAGGGGCAAACACGTTCAAGCGGTGAACCCTATATCACGCACCCGGTAGCGGTTGCCTGCATTCTGGCCGAGATGAAACTCGACTATGAAACGCTAATGGCGGCGCTGCTGCATGACGTGATTGAAGATACACCCGCCACCTACCAGGACATGGAACAGCTTTTTGGTAAAAGCGTCGCCGAGCTGGTAGAGGGGGTGTCGAAACTTGATAAACTCAAGTTCCGCGATAAGAAAGAGGCGCAGGCCGAAAACTTTCGCAAGATGATTATGGCGATGGTGCAGGATATCCGCGTCATTCTCATCAAACTTGCCGACCGTACCCACAACATGCGCACGCTGGGCTCACTTCGCCCGGACAAACGTCGCCGCATCGCCCGTGAAACCCTCGAAATTTACAGCCCGCTGGCACACCGTTTAGGTATCCACCACATTAAAACCGAACTCGAAGAGCTGGGTTTTGAGGCGCTGTATCCCAACCGTTACCGCGTAATCAAAGAAGTGGTGAAAGCCGCACGCGGCAACCGTAAAGAGATGATCCAAAAAATCCTCTCGGAAATCGAAGGGCGTTTGCAGGAAGCGGGAATACCGTGCCGCGTCAGTGGTCGCGAGAAGCATCTTTATTCGATCTACTGCAAAATGGTGCTCAAAGAGCAGCGTTTTCACTCGATCATGGACATCTACGCCTTCCGCGTGATCGTCAATGATTCCGACACCTGTTATCGCGTGCTCGGCCAGATGCACAGCCTGTATAAGCCGCGTCCAGGTCGCGTGAAAGACTACATCGCCATTCCAAAAGCGAACGGCTATCAGTCTTTGCACACCTCGATGATTGGCCCGCACGGCGTGCCGGTTGAAGTCCAGATCCGTACCGAAGATATGGATCAGATGGCGGAGATGGGTGTTGCCGCGCACTGGGCTTATAAAGAGCACGGCGAAACCAGCACGACTGCACAAATCCGCGCCCAGCGCTGGATGCAAAGCCTGCTGGAGCTGCAACAGAGTGCCGGTAGTTCGTTTGAATTTATCGAGAGCGTTAAATCCGATCTCTTCCCGGATGAGATTTACGTTTTCACACCGGAAGGGCGCATTGTAGAGCTGCCTGCCGGTGCAACGCCCGTCGACTTCGCTTATGCGGTGCATACCGATATCGGTCATGCCTGCGTGGGCGCTCGCGTCGACCGTCAGCCTTACCCGCTGTCGCAGCCGCTCTCCAGTGGCCAAACCGTTGAAATTATTACCGCACCGGGCGCTCGCCCGAATGCCGCATGGCTGAACTTTGTCGTTAGCTCGAAAGCGCGCGCCAAAATTCGTCAGTTGCTGAAAAACCTCAAGCGTGATGATTCTGTAAGCCTGGGCCGTCGTCTGCTCAATCATGCGTTGGGTGGCAGCCGTAAGCTCAATGAAATCCCGCCGGAAAATATTCAGCGCGAGCTGGACCGCATGAAGCTGGCAACGCTTGACGATCTGCTGGCTGAAATCGGCCTTGGTAACGCAATGAGCGTGGTGGTCGCGAAAAATCTGCAACATGGGGACGCCTCCATTCCGCCGGCGACTCAAAGCCACGGGCATCTGCCGATTAAAGGTGCTGATGGCGTGTTGATCACCTTTGCGAAATGCTGCCGCCCCATTCCTGGCGACCCGATTATCGCCCACGTCAGCCCCGGTAAAGGTCTGGTGATCCACCATGAATCCTGCCGTAACATCCGTGGCTACCAGAAAGAGCCAGAGAAATTTATGGCTGTGGAATGGGATAAAGAGACGGCACAGGAGTTCATCACCGAAATCAAGGTGGAGATGTTCAATCATCAGGGCGCGCTGGCAAACCTGACGGCGGCAATTAACACCACGACCTCGAATATTCAAAGTTTGAATACAGAAGAAAAAGATGGTCGCGTCTACAGCGCCTTTATTCGTCTGACCGCCCGTGACCGTGTGCATCTGGCGAATATCATGCGCAAAATCCGCGTGATGCCAGACGTGATTAAAGTCACCCGAAACCGAAATTAATGTTTTATGAACCCAACACGTTATGCACGCATCTGCGAAATGCTCGCCAGGCGGCAGCCTGATCTGACCGTCTGCATGGAGCAGGTCCACAAACCACATAACGTTTCTGCGATTATTCGTACCGCAGATGCTGTTGGCGTACATGAAGTTCATGCCGTCTGGCCTGGCAGCCGGATGCGCACCATGGCTTCGGCTGCGGCTGGCAGCAACAGTTGGGTACAGGTAAAAACGCACCGTACCATTGGCGATGCCGTCGCCCATCTGAAAGGCCAGGGCATGCAGATTCTGGCTACACATCTTTCTGATAACGCTGTCGATTTCCGCGAAATTGATTACACCCGCCCGACCTGTATTTTGATGGGTCAGGAGAAAACGGGCATCACTCAGGAAGCGTTAGCCCTGGCGGATCGGGACATCATTATACCGATGATCGGTATGGTGCAGTCGCTGAATGTTTCCGTTGCCTCAGCCCTCATTCTTTACGAAGCCCAGCGCCAGCGGCAAAATGCAGGCATGTACCTGCGTGAAAACAGCATGTTGCCGGAAGCGGAGCAACAACGGCTGTTGTTTGAAGGCGGCTATCCGGTGCTGGCGAAAGTCGCAAAACGCAAAGGCCTGCCTTACCCCCACGTTAATCAGCAAGGCGAAATTGAAGCCGATGCTGACTGGTGGGCTACTATGCAGGCTGCAGGGTAAGTGCCATGAAAGGTCGCCTGTTAGATGCTGTCCCGCTCAGTTCCCTAACGGGCATTGGTGCAGCGCTTAGTAACAAGCTGGCGAAAATCAACCTGCATACCGTGCAGGATTTACTCTTACACCTTCCTCTGCGCTACGAAGATCGCACCCATCTCTACCCCATCGGTGAACTATTGCCGGGCGTTTATGCCACGGTGGAAGGCGAAGTGCTGAATTGCAATATCTCCTTCGGCGGTCGGCGGATGATGACCTGCCAGATCAGCGACGGTTCCGGCATTCTCACCATGCGCTTTTTCAACTTCAACGCGGCAATGAAAAATAGCCTGGCGACTGGCCGCCGCGTGCTGGCCTATGGCGAAGCAAAGCGCGGTAAATATGGTGCGGAGATGATCCACCCGGAATACCGCGTGCAGGGCGATCTCAGTATGCCAGAGTTGCAGGAAACGCTAACGCCGGTTTACCCAACTACGGAAGGCGTAAAGCAGGCCACGCTGCGTAAATTAACCGACCAGGCGCTGGATCTGCTCGACACCTGCGCCATTGAAGAACTCCTGCCGCCGGAACTGTCACAAGGAATGATGACGCTACCGGAAGCGTTGCGCACTTTGCACCGCCCGCCGCCGACGCTACAGCTTAGCGATCTCGAAACCGGGCAGCATCCGGCACAACGCCGGCTGATTCTGGAAGAGTTGCTGGCGCACAACCTCAGCATGTTAGCCTTACGTGCCGGAGCACAGCGTTTTCATGCCCAGCCGCTGAGCGCCAATGACGCGCTGAAAAATAAACTCCTCGCAGCCTTACCGTTCAAGCCAACGGGCGCACAGGCACGCGTGGTGGCGGAGATCGAGCGCGATATGGCGCTGGATGTGCCGATGATGCGCCTGGTGCAGGGCGATGTAGGTTCCGGTAAAACGCTGGTCGCCGCCCTCGCCGCGTTGCGTGCGATTGCGCACGGCAAACAGGTGGCATTGATGGCACCAACCGAATTACTCGCCGAGCAGCACGCCAATAACTTCCGTAACTGGTTTGCTCCGCTCGGTATCGAAGTGGGCTGGCTCGCCGGTAAACAGAAAGGTAAAGCACGACTGGCACAGCAGGAAGCCATCGCCAGCGGTCAAGTGCAGATGATTGTTGGTACGCACGCCATCTTCCAGGAACAGGTGCAGTTTAATGGTCTGGCGCTGGTGATCATCGACGAACAGCACCGTTTTGGTGTGCATCAGCGTCTGGCGTTATGGGAGAAAGGCCAGCAGCAGGGTTTCCATCCGCATCAGTTGATCATGACCGCCACGCCGATCCCCCGCACGCTGGCAATGACTGCATATGCCGATCTCGATACCTCGGTCATTGATGAGTTACCGCCAGGTCGTACGCCTGTGACGACGGTGGCTATCCCGGATACCCGCCGCAACGACATTATCGACCGCGTGCGCCACGCCTGCATGACTGAAGGTCGTCAGGCGTACTGGGTTTGTACGTTGATTGAAGAGTCAGAGTTACTGGAAGCGCAGGCAGCAGAAGCCACGTGGGAAGAGCTGAAACTGGCCTTACCGGAACTGAATGTCGGTCTGGTACACGGACGGATGAAACCAGCCGAGAAGCAGGCCGTCATGGCATCATTTAAACAAGGCGAGTTACACCTGCTGGTTGCCACGACCGTTATTGAAGTCGGCGTTGATGTGCCTAACGCCAGCCTGATGATCATCGAAAACCCGGAGCGTCTGGGTCTGGCGCAGTTGCACCAGCTACGTGGGCGTGTAGGTCGTGGCGCGGTGGCTTCTCACTGTGTGTTGCTCTACAAAACACCGCTTTCTAAAACGGCGCAAATTCGCCTGCAAGTGCTGCGCGACAGCAACGACGGTTTTGTGATTGCACAGAAAGATCTGGAGATTCGCGGCCCTGGCGAATTGTTAGGCACGCGTCAGACGGGTAATGCTGAATTTAAAGTGGCGGATTTGCTGCGCGATCAGGCGATGATCCCGGAAGTTCAGCGCCTGGCACGCCATATTCACGAACGTTACCCACAGCAGGCAAAAGCCCTGATAGAACGCTGGATGCCAGAAACGGAACGTTACTCGAATGCGTAAAAAGCGGCGGTGAGAAAACCGCCATTTCAGGTTACCCTACCTTCCTGTAGGATGCGGCGTGAACGCCTTATCCGTCCTAAAAAAACTACAAATTCAATAAATTGTGAATCAATGCGCAGGCATGATAAGCGAAGCATATCAGACATTTGTCTTTGTTGCGGCGGCACTTCTACCGCCGCTTCATCGGTTAACCCGCAAAAATCGGCAACATTAAATACAGCTTAATCACCAGCGCGTTAACGATATCAATAAAGAACGCACCAACCATCGGCACGACCAGGAACGCCATGTGCGACGGGCCAAAGCGTTCGGTGATCGCCTGCATATTGGCGATTGCCGTTGGCGTTGCACCAAGGCCAAAACCACAGTGACCCGCTGCCAGCACTGCCGCATCGTAGTTTTTACCCATCATGCGCCAGGTGACGAAAATGGCATACAACGCCATGAAGATGGTCTGTACCACCAGAATCGCCAGCATCGGCAGCGCCAGCGAAGCCAGCTCCCATAGTTTCAGCCCCATCAGCGCCATCGCCAGGAACAACGACAGGCTTACGTTACCAAGCACGGATACCGCACGCTCAAAGACGCGGTAAAAGCCCATCATTGACAGACCGTTGCTCAGAATCACGCCAACAAACAGTACACAGACGAAGGTCGGCAGTTCAAAAGCAGTGCCAGCCAAAAGTTGCGCAACAATTTTCCCCACCGTCAGGCAGATAGCAATCAGCGCGATAGTTTCAATCAGCACCAGCGAGGTGATCATGCGGCCCACATCCGGCTTTTCGAACGCTGTCGGGACTTCCTGGTCATCCGGAATACCGTTCGGCGTGGTGGAGTGTTTCACCAGATAGCGCGCTACCGGACCGCCAATCAAGCCGCCCAGCACCAAACCGAACGTTGCACAGGCCATCGCCACTTCCGTCGCATTGGTGAAGCCATAACGTTCAATGAACAATTTACTCCAGGCAGCACCCGTACCGTGACCGCCGGAAAGCGTAATAGAACCAGCCAGCAGCCCCATCAGTGGATCAAGCCCTAACAGGCTAGCCATACCAATGCCAATGGCATTTTGCATCACCAATAGGCCAACAACCACAATCAGGAAAATACCAACCACACGCCCACCAGCGCGCAGACTGGCAATGTTGGCGTTCAGGCCAATGGTGGCGAAGAAAGCCAGCATTAACGGATCGCGCAGGGACATATCAAAGTTGACTTCCCAGCCCATGCTTTTTTTCAGTACCAGTAGCGCCAGCGCCACCAACAAACCACCCGCAACAGGTTCCGGTATGGTGTATTTCTTCAAAAAGGAGACGGAATGGACCAACTTACGCCCGAGCAGCAACGTCAGCGTTGCGGCAACAAGCGTTGCTAAAGTATCGAGATGAAACATAGTTACTCCTTTGTATCCGCATCACTCTTTCATACTCGTCATACTTCATCGCGCAGTGGCACCTTCATGAAATATGACGGGTATCGAGTCATGCTTTCCTGGGTCAAATTCTCAGCTGTTAATGAACAAATGGCATGGATTTTAAGCAGAAAAATACCAAAAGTTATATAAAAAAGTGCATTTATCTCATTTAAATATTTAGCAGAGGCCGTGGCAAACGTTTGCTTTTCTCTTTCGGTCAGCTAAAATGCCCGCTTTGCTACCACGGGATTGTTTTCGATGTCTGTTTCCACCCTCGAGTCAGAAAATGCGCAACCGGTTGCGCAGACTCAAAACAGCGAACTGATTTACCGTCTTGAAGATCGTCCGCCGCTTCCTCAAACTCTGTTTGCCGCCTGTCAGCATCTGCTGGCGATGTTCGTTGCGGTGATCACGCCAGCGCTATTAATCTGCCAGGCGCTGGGTTTACCGGCACAAGACACGCAACACATTATTAGTATGTCGCTGTTTGCCTCCGGTGTGGCGTCGATTATTCAAATTAAGGCCTGGGGTCCGGTTGGCTCCGGGCTGTTGTCTATTCAGGGCACCAGCTTCAACTTTGTTGCCCCGCTGATTATGGGCGGCACAGCGCTGAAGACCGGTGGTGCTGATGTTCCTACCATGATGGCGGCTTTGTTCGGCACGTTGATGCTGGCAAGTTGCACCGAGATGGTGATCTCCCGTGTTCTGCATCTGGCGCGCCGCATTATTACGCCGCTGGTTTCTGGCGTTGTGGTGATGATTATCGGCCTGTCGCTAATTCAGGTTGGGCTAACATCCATTGGCGGCGGTTACGCAGCCATGAGCGATAACACCTTCGGCGCACCGAAAAATCTGTTGCTGGCAGGCGTGGTCTTGGCCTTAATTATCCTGCTTAACCGTCAACGTAACCCATATTTGCGCGTGGCCTCACTGGTGATTGCGATGGCGGCCGGATATGCGCTGGCGTGGTTTATGGGCATGTTGCCAGAAAGCAACGAACCGATGACGCAAGAACTGATTATGGTGCCAACCCCGCTCTATTACGGTCTTGGCATTGAATGGAGCCTGCTGCTGCCGCTGATGCTGGTCTTTATGATCACTTCGCTGGAAACTATTGGCGATATCACGGCGACGTCTGACGTTTCCGAACAGCCTGTATCCGGTCCGCTATACATGAAACGTCTGAAAGGCGGCGTGCTGGCAAACGGTCTGAACTCGTTTGTTTCGGCGGTGTTTAACACTTTCCCGAACTCCTGCTTCGGGCAGAACAACGGTGTGATCCAGTTGACCGGTGTTGCCAGCCGCTATGTCGGTTTTGTCGTCGCGCTGATGTTGATCGTGCTGGGTCTGTTCCCGGCAGTGAGCGGTTTTGTACAACACATTCCAGAACCGGTTCTGGGCGGCGCAACGCTTGTAATGTTTGGCACCATCGCCGCCTCCGGTGTGCGTATCGTTTCTCGTGAGCCGCTGAACCGTCGGGCGATTCTGATTATCGCGCTGTCGCTGGCGGTCGGTCTGGGCGTGTCTCAGCAGCCGCTGATTTTGCAGTTTGCCCCTGAATGGCTGAAAAACCTGCTCTCCTCCGGGATCGCCGCGGGCGGTATTACTGCCATCGTGCTGAATCTGATTTTCCCACCAGAAAAACAGTAATTCACTGACGGCGGTAAGATAATTACCGCCGCAGTCTCACCTCTTTCACCATTCCCGCCTTGAGGATTGCGCGTAAATCGTGCATAACTCCCTTATGTGCATTTCACGGGATGGAAGACCATGAAATTTATTGGGAAGCTGCTTCTCTACATTCTCATCGCTCTGTTAGTGGCGATCGCTGGCCTCTATTTTCTTCTGCAAACCCGCTGGGGAGCAGAACATATCAGCGCATGGGTTTCCGAGAATAGCGACTATCATCTGGCCTTCGGGGCGATGGATCACCGTTTTTCCGCGCCATCTCATATCGTGCTGGAGAACGTCACGTTTGGTCGTGATGGTCAGCCCGCGACCCTGGTGGCAAAAAGTGTCGACATTGCGCTAAGCAGTCGCCAACTGACCGAACCACGCCATGTCGATACTATCCTACTGGGAAACGGGACGCTGAATCTCACCGAGCAGACCGCGCCGCTACCGTTCAAAGCCGATCGTCTGCAACTGCGTGATATGGCGTTTAATAGCCCGAATAGCGAATGGAAACTGAGCGCACAGCGGGTAAATGGTGGCGTGGTTCCGTGGTCACCAGAAGCCGGTAAAGTGCTGGGTACGAAGGCGCAGATTCAGTTTAGTGCCGGATCGCTTTCGCTCAATGATGTTCCTGCCACCAATGTACTCATTGAAGGCAGTATTGATAACGATCGCGTTACGCTGACTAACCTGGGTGCCGACATCGCCCGCGGGACATTAACCGGAAACGCGCAGCGTAACGCCGACGGCAGCTGGCAAGTGGAAAATCTGCGGCTGGCGGATATCCGTCTACAAAGCGAAAAATCGCTAACCGACTTCTTTGCGCCATTACGCTCTGTCCCGTCGTTGCAGATTGGTCGCCTGGAAGTCATTGACGCTCGTCTGCAAGGTCCGGACTGGGCGGTGACCGACCTCGATCTCAGCTTGCGCAACATGACCTTCAGTAAAGATGACTGGCAGACACAGGAAGGCAAACTGTCGATGAACGCCAGCGAGTTCATTTATGGTTCGCTGCATTTATTTGACCCGATTATAAACGCGGAATTTTCCCCGCAGGGCGTAGCACTGCGCCAGTTCACCAGCCGCTGGGAAGGGGGCATGGTCAGAACGTCAGGGAACTGGTTGCGTGACGGGAAAATGTTGATCCTTGATGATGCGGCAATTGCCGGACTGGAATATACCTTGCCAAAAAACTGGCAACAGTTGTGGATGGAAACGACACCCGGTTGGTTAAACAGCCTGCAACTGAAGAGATTTAGCGCCAGCCGCAATCTGATCATTGATATCGACCCTGACTTCCCGTGGCAGCTCACCGCGCTCGATGGTTACGGTGCCAATCTGACGCTGGTTACCGATCATAAATGGGGCGTCTGGAGTGGCTCGGCGAATCTGAATGCCGCCGCCGCAACGTTTAATCGTGTTGATGTCCGTCGTCCGTCGCTGGCGCTAACTGCCAACAGCAGCACGGTGAATATCAGCGAACTGAGTGCATTTACTGAAAAAGGCATTCTGGAAGCCACCGCCAGTGTTTCACAAACGCCACAACGTCAGACCCATATCAGCCTGAATGGACGCGGTGTGCCGGTGAATATTTTGCAACAGTGGGGATGGCCTGAACTACCGTTGACTGGCGACGGCAATATTCAGCTTACCGCCAGTGGCGATATTCAGGTCAATGTCCCGCTGAAACCCACGGTTAACGGGCAATTGCATGCCGTGAACGCCGAGAAACAGCAAGTGACCCAGACCATGAATGCGGGCGTAGTTTCCAGTGGTGAAGTTACGTCGACGGAGCCGGTGCAGTAAAAGTCAATTTCGCCGGGTACGCTCAGACATACCCGGCATTTCTTCAATAGATTACAACGTGATTGTCAGCAAGTTAGCCGCTGGCATCACCACTACCCCCAACTCACTTTCAGCCTGCGAACCGCCTTGCAGACCATTTACTTTCACAACATTGCGCAAGCACAGCGTCCAGTTCTTCGCCACGCCCGCACCATTCACAGTAATTGTGTTGCCAGTACGCGCCGCTTTCAGGGTGAAAAGAACGGAACCATCGGCAGCGGGCACTTCACAGATGGCTTCATGCCCGTCTTGCAGATTAAAGAGCTGGAATGCCGTGCCTTCGTGCCACGCGTAATCGGGACGTTGCTCGTTGTTGCCCAGCGCCAGTAGGGTGTTATCACGCACATAAACGGGCAGACTCAGAAAGCCGTGCTGCTGTTTATGCCAGCGACTACCATCGAGTTCATCGTTGTGCCACAGGTGTGTCCAGCGACCTTCCGGCAAGTAGAACTGCACATCGCCCGATTCAGTGAACACCGGAGCAACCATCACGTTGTCGCCTAACATGTATTGACGGTCAAGGTAATCACAAGCCGGATCGTCCGGAAACTCCATCATCATGGCCCGCATCATCGGCGTACCCCGCGCGTTCGCACGAGCAGCCTCA
This sequence comes from Escherichia sp. HH26CH, assembly GCF_009820205.1. Lineage (NCBI taxonomy): Bacteria > Pseudomonadati > Pseudomonadota > Gammaproteobacteria > Enterobacterales > Enterobacteriaceae > Escherichia > Escherichia sp. HH26CH. The sequence goes on along the minus strand of NZ_VNXM01000067.1, from coordinate 50,918 downwards.
CGATACAGATACGGCATCATGCGGCATTTCAGTTGCGTGAAGAAGCGCACCACATCACAGGACTCATCATCATAGGCCCACGGCACACGATAAGATTTGCTGCCGTGTAAACGGCTATGGCTGGAGAGCAAACCAAACGCGCACCAGCGTTTGTAAACGTGCGCCGGAGCGGTATTCTCAAAGCCGCCGATATCGTGGCTCCAGAAGCCAAAACCAGAAAGGCCAATAGACAAACCACCGCGCAGGCTTTCCGCCATTGATTCGTAGTTAGCGTAACAGTCGCCACCCCAATGTACCGGGAATTTCTGCGCACCGACGGAGGCCGAGCGGGCAAACAAGACGGCTTCTTCCTCGCCAACGGTTTCCTTGAGCACGTTCCACACCAGTTCGTTGTAGATGTACGCATAATGGTTATGCATTTTCTGCGGATCGGAACCGTCAAACCATTGAACATCAGTTGGAATACGTTCGCCAAAGTCGGTCTTAAAGCAATCAACGCCCATCGCGACCAGACCTTTCAGTTTGTCGGCGTACCATTTGCAGGCATCCGGATTGGTAAAGTCATAAATCGCCAGACCTGGCTGCCATTTATCCCACTGCCACAGCGAACCGTCCGGGCGTTTGAGTAAATAGCCTTTCTCTTGTAACTCTTTAAAGACAGGGGATTTTTGCCCGATATAGGGGTTAATCCAGACGCAGATTTTCAGCCCTTTCGCTTTCAGGCGGCGGATCATCCCTTTCGGGTCCGGGAAAGTCAGCGGGTCCCACTCAAAATCGCACCACTGGAAGGCTTTCATCCAGAAACAGTCAAAGTGGAAAACATGCAGCGGCAGATTGCGTTCCGCCATACCATCGATAAAGCTGTTTACCGTCGCTTCGTCGTAGTTGGTGGTAAATGAAGTGGTTAGCCACAGGCCGAAGGACCACGCGGGCGGCAGCGCCGGACGACCAGTAAAACGGGTATAACGATCAAGTACCGCTTTCGGCGTCGGGCCGTCGATAACAAAGTATTCGAGATATTCACTCTCAACGCTGAACTGCACTTTGGAGACTTTCTCCGATCCCACTTCAAAAGAGACGCATTGGGGATGATTGACCAGTACACCATAACCACGGTTAGTCATATAGAACGGGATATTTTTATACGCCTGTTCAGTACTTGTGCCGCCGTCCCGGTTCCAGGTCTCTACCGTCTGGCCATTGCGCACCAGGGCAGTAAAGCGCTCTCCCAGACCGTAAACTGTTTCGCCAACGCCAAGATCCAGCCGCTCAAACATATAATTTCGTTGATTATTCGTGTCCTGCACGTAGCCATTATTTTTCACCTGACTACCGGTAATACGTTCGCCGTTGCACAGAAAATCCAGTGACCAGAACTCACCTTTGCTGACACGCGCACTTAAGTTGCCACTTTTAAACTCAGCGTAACGTTCTGTGTTTTCGATTGTGACCTTCACGTCCTGCAAAATATTGAGCGGGTAATGAGGACCGTTATTCAGCGCCCCCTGAAAATGCTCAATCCGTACACCGACAATACCTTCCTGTGGGGAGAAAAAGCGCAGCGTAAATAAAGGCGTATCAAGCTGCCAGGTACGTTCACGCACATCACGGGGGGCAGCATAGACCACCATTTCATTACCCTGCTGTTCAACCTCGAACACCTGAAGCGGGTGAATCAAATTGAGGCCAGGTTGAATCAGCCAGTTTCCGTCGCTAATTTTCATTGCCGTTCCTTAGTTCTGCACTTCTTGAGAGGGGAATTGTTGCTGGCAACGGCGTTTGCCCTGGGCCAGCTGTTCCATAACGGTTTTCAGATTGTGCGTCGTGAGTGAGTAGTAGCGTTTAGCGATAATCGCGCTCAGCAAGTAACAGATCGCCGGAACAATCGTGAATAGCGCGATAATGATGCTAATCGTGGCGCTGTTCTGCGCTTTTTCTGCCGCATCATATCCGCCATAAGCCAGCATCCAGCCGATAAGAGCGCCGCCGAAGGCCAACCCCAGTTTGAGCACAAACAACGTGCCAGCAAAACTGATCCCGGTAAGGCGTTTACCATTGCACCACTCGCCGTAGTCGACGGTATCGGACATCATTACCCACTGGATAGGTGTCACCAGTTGATGCAACACACCAATCACGAAGATGAAGACAAACATGGTGATGCTGGCCTGCATAGGAACAAAGAACATCGCCAGGCTAATCACTGCCAGCAGGGCGTTCGTCCACCAGAAGATAGTGACTTTACATTTCCAGTCGGTCAGCGGTTTCGCCAGTGCGGAACCAATCAGGTTACCCACGCAATAAGTGGTAAGAAAAGCGACAAACACTTCCGGCGTACCCAAAATCCATGTGACGTAATACATCATCGCCCCGCCGCGTACGCACACCGCCAGAATATTGAAAATGGTCAGGAAACCGACAATACGCCACTGGTCGTTTTGCCAGATATCACGTAAATCTTCCCGCATAGACGTCGTTGTAGGTGGTGCTTCAACGCGTTCTTTAGTGGTGAAGAAACAAAATGCCAGCATCATAAATGCCACCACGGAAAGGACCGCGATACCGCCCTGGAAACCGAGTGGTTTATTATCACCACCAATTAAATTAACCAGCGGCATCATCAGCACAGTAGAGAGCATGCCTCCCGCGGTCGCCAGCACAAAACGCCAGGATTGCAGCGAGATACGCTGAGTCGGGTCATTGGTGATTACACCACCCAATGCGCAGTAAGGGATATTGACGACGGTATAAAGTAAGGTAAGTAGGGTGTAAGTAATTGCTGCATAAATCATTTTTCCGTTCATACTGAGATCTGGCGTGCTATAGGCCAGTACACAGACGATCCCGAATGGCAGTGCGCCAAACAGTACCCACGGACGAAATTTACCCCAGCGAGAGCGCGTTCGATCGGCCAACAACCCCATGCAAGGATCAGAAATCGCATCCAGTGCACGAGCGACCAAAAACATGGTTCCGACAAATCCGGCAGGAATGCCAAAAATATCGGTATAAAAGAACATCATATATAACATTACGTTATCGAAAATAATGTGGCTGGCGGCGTCTCCCATGCCATAACCAATTTTCTCTTTAACGGACAACACTTCACTCTTCATCTGCTTTTCCTTGATGCTATAGGGGTGCTGAGACCGATAACGCATTTTGTAAACCATCCCTGTGAGAGCGAATATTCCGATATCTGGTTATTAATTTATGATTCTTGTTTTATGTGATCGTGGTAGCGTAAATTACGCTCATATATCATTGTAAAATATGGGTTTTATATGAAATATAATGCTTTCGTGATAATACGCTGCATGTATTAGGCGGAAAAAACTGATCTGGGGGATGTAGAAACTCAAGGAAGTAGCTATAATGCGCCCCGCCTCCATGTAGCAATCGAGGCGCGGAAGATCGTCGTCTCCGGTGAGGCGGCTGGACTTCAAATCCAGTTGGGGCCGCCAGCGGTCCCGGGCAGGTTCGACTCCTGTGATCTTCCGCCAGTTTACCTCTTCTGAACTCTCCCAATGTCAATAAATCTCTTCTAATCCCTTGTATATCAGTATTTATTTGTATCCTGAGGTCAACCTACTTCACCCCGTATCAAGTTTCTTTTGGGGGTACTTTAGGGGGTGTTATTTCCTATTGAAATACAAGCACCCCCATAATAGGAAAAATGTGATACATAACAACGGCTTTTAACAACATCTTTGTTATACAAGGGGTGTATTGGGGGTATCAGGTTAGTTACTGGCAGAAATCCCCCTCAGGAACATGAATTCATCAAAAGCCGGAGGATGTCATGGCATTAACCGATATCAAAGTGAAAACCGCAAAACCCAAAGACAAACCCTATAAGCTTGCTGATGGCGGCGGTATGTATCTACTGATTAACACTAATGGTTCTAAATACTGGCGCATGAAGTACCGCTTTGCTGGTAAAGAAAAGATGCTTTCTATTGGCGTATACCCCGATGTAACGCTAGCCGATGCTCGCGAGAAACGCAGTGAAGCCAGGAAACTCCTCGCTGCTGGAGGCGATCCAGGGGAGGCAAAAAAGGAAGAAAAAATCGCGCAGCAAATAAGTCTGAAAAATACGTTCGAGGCTATTGCTCGCGAATGGCACCAGTCAAAAGCCGATCGGTGGTCATTACGCTATCGTGATGAAATCATTGATACCTTTGAAAAAGACATTTTTCCCTACATTGGCAAGCGCCCTATTGCCGAAATCAAACCAATGGAGTTACTGGAAGCACTGCGTAAAATGGAAAAACGTGGAGCTCTGGAGAAAATGCGCAAGGTACGCCAGCGCTGTGGTGAGGTGTTCCGCTATGCAATTGTTACTGGCCGGGCAGACTATAACCCAGCCCCCGATCTTGCCAGGGCTTTAGCTACACCGAAAAAAGTACATTTTCCCTTTCTTACTGCTAATGAACTTCCCCACTTCCTCAACGATCTGGCGGGTTATACCGGAAGTATAATCACTAAGACAGCTACTCAGATCATTATGTTAACCGGCGTACGAACACAAGAACTGCGTTTTGCACGCTGGGAAGATATCGATTTTGAGACAAAATTGTGGGAGATCCCGGCAGAAGTAATGAAGATGAAGCGACCTCATATTGTGCCGCTCTCTGAGCAGGTTATTATGCTATTTAAGCAGCTTGAACCAATCTCAAAACATCATCCCCTAGTCTTTATCGGTAGAAATGATCCCCGCAAACCAATTAGTAAGGAAAGCATTAACCAAGTAATTGAATTACTTGGATATAAGGGAAGACTCACAGGGCATGGTTTCAGACACACCATGAGTACAATTCTGCATGAACAAGGCTTTAACTCCGCCTGGATTGAAATGCAGTTAGCTCATGTGGATAAAAATTCCATCAGGGGTACCTATAATCATGCCCTGTATCTCGATGGCCGCCGTGAAATGATGCAATGGTACGCTGATTACATTGATTCACTCTCCAGCCGGGAAAGTTAAGTCAGAAATACTTTTCCCTGATGTTTTCCTCAATTAAGTATTTTATCCTCTGGCCTACAAGGCTGGAGGATTTTTGTTATTATATTATTTTTTTGTGTCTTCAAACTTATTACAAAAACATAATTAAAAACAAATTGACATTTTTAAATTGGCAATTACAAAATACAGCCTTGCAGTTATTTCTATACCTTTAGCAAAGGAAAAGTTGATTCAGATATAATTTAGCATTTCAATCATCTGACATCATTATAAAAAATGAGATTCACATAAAGATAAAATTATTGTTCTCAAGGAAAGCATGAAGGGTCTTCGTAAGCAATATTCATTCGGTGCCAAGACAGGACTTGATACACAGAATCTCAACTTTTATGCTCTCAGACTATATCACCACATGTTTTACAGGCTCAGAAAATGAACGGGTGATGCTGCCAACTTACTGATTTAGTGTATGATGGTGTTTTTGAGGTGCTCCAGTGGCTTCTGTTTCTATCAGCTGTCCCTCCTGTTCAGCTACTGACGGGGTGGTGCGTAACGGCAAAAGCACCGCCGGACATCAGCGCTATCTCTGCTCTCACTGCCGTAAAACATGGCAACTGCAGTTCACTTACACCGCTTCTCAACCCGGTACGCACCAGAAAATCATTGATATGGCCATGAATGGCGTTGGATGCCGGGCAACAGCCCGCATTATGGGCGTTGGCCTCAACACGATTTTACGTCACTTAAAAAACTCAGGCCGCAGTCGGTAACCTCGCGCATACAGCCGGGCAGTGACGTCATCGTCTGCGCGGAAATGGACGAACAGTGGGGCTATGTCGGGGCTAAATCGCGCCAGCGCTGGCTGTTTTACGCGTATGACAGGCTCCGGAAGACGGTTGTTGCGCACGTATTCGGTGAACGCACTATGGCGATGCTGGGGCGTCTTATGAGCCTGCTGTCACCCTTTGACGTGGTGATATGGATGACGGATGGCTGGCCGCTGTATGAATCCCGCCTGAAGGGAAAGCTGCACGTAATCAGCAAGCGATATACGCAGCGAATTGAGCGGCATAACCTGAATCTGAGGCAGCACCTGGCACGGCTGGGACGGAAGTCGCTGTCGTTCTCAAAATCGGTGGAGCTGCATGACAAAGTCATCGGGCATTATCTGAACATAAAACACTATCAATAAGTTGGAGTCATTACCGACACATCAGAAACGATATTCCACACTCAACATGGCAGATGTATTATGGTATCCATGTTCTCCAAGTTGAATGCCTGCATCAGCCCGGAATGCTACTTCTGGTGTTATCATTCCCACAACACCACCATTTATTTCTCCGATATCACGCGCACCATCCTGGTATATACTTACACCATTCATACTGGTGCCGAAAACACGACTATTGTGCAACCAGTGTGCCTCCACAAATGGTCTGAACGGAACCGCATACCGCGTATTTTTACCGTTTTTGCTGGTAAGCCATGTTCTTGCTCCCAGGCGGGTGAGAATATTTCCGTTACCGGTATTTTCAATACTGGTTCCGTTACTTTCATGATATTTGTCTGATTTTACATTCATCCGGACAACCTGAAGCTGCGGCTGAACATACCATTCATGACTTCCCTTGTAATTGTCGGTAAACTCTCCAGCCTTCCATGAATATCCTGCTTCCAGAGATACCGTAAACCCTTTTGACTTCCATGACTCAGCAGGCAGCCGTTCTCCATTTATATGATTATCAAACCAGCTGTATTGCAGCCAGCTATCAAGATAAGAACCATTGTGTGTTTCATCATTGGCATACCATGTTGCATAAAGACCCGCTGTGTATCCATTCATTCTTCCTTCCGAATGGTATCCGGTGCTCAGGGCATTCGTACTGTTATTATTATGACCATAGCCAGCCATCATACCTGTATGCCAGCGATCGGTACCATTCAGGCTCCACTGAGCTATATCTCCCCCTATTAACACAACGTAGCTATTCCCCCGGGTTCTCAGCTGACTACTGTTGTCACGCCAGCGATTATGTTTTCCTTTATTATACATCCAGATACCTGCTTCATTTTCTTCTCCTGTCATGTGGCTGATATACAACTCCTGTCCCTGTCGTTCATACAGATTCGTTACAAACAGATTATTTGCAGCAGCAATACTGGCAACATAGCTACCTGCCTCAGGACGCAAATTATTATCATGGCTTTCCGGTACAGCTTCAGGTTGTGGTACAGGAATGTCTTTTCTGCTAATCAGATACCAGTTAGTGCTGTTAATCCCCTGACCACGTTTCAGTATGTAATCATAAGCTCCGGCTGTAATACGTTCCGTCTGAATGAATTCAGCATTATCAGCATTGCCACTGACGTGAATCACTTCAATCCCATTAAGTGTCTCTGCACCAGTACCACCGGCCTGAGTAACAGCGACACGGGTACGGCCACTGGCATTACCTTTAATCACCAGACGATCTGTTTTCGAATTGTCACCACCTGTTTCTGTCTGGAGGAGAATAAGTCCATTTCTGCCAGTGTAATTCCCTCCGACAGTCAGTATATTACCCGGCATATATGTAGTGAGATCGACTATACCACTATTGCTCAGATTTCCTGCAACGCCCCCAAACCCGGAGAGTTTGCCCTGCTCTTCAACAATGACCTGGTTACTGCCGAGCATCACCGGTGAATCTGCGTTCCCCAGTATCACTGTCCCCTGAATAATATCTGTCATCCCGGTCCATTTTGCGTTATCGCTAATGTTCAGTGCACCTGCTCCCGTCTTGCGAACATTACCATAACCACTGATATTGTTGGTAAGCTGCCATGCTGATGTACTGTTCAGAGTTAATGTGCCATAGTTATCAACAAAGGCTGTCCCCAGATTATCAGCCGTGGATACAGCCAAATGAGCCCCCTTATTCACGGTAAAAACACCGGAAAAATTACGATTATTACCCGTTATATCAAGCATTCCCCCATTTATGTTCAGAGAACCATCCCCTGCAATAGTACCTGCAGATTCTCCTCCATTATTCAGTATCAGACTTCCGCCATGAATGTTCAGCACAGAGCCTGCAGCCGTCAGTAGTTTGCTTATTGTCTGAGGATACCCATTCATATCCAGTTCTGCGCCACGGGATAAATATAAATACTCAGTCCGACCAAGAGCATCAGGTGCAGCAAGAATTAATACGCCAGATTTAACCTCTGTATTTCCTGTATAATTGTTTGTTGCAGAAAGTATAAGAGTACCATTACCTGATTTTGTCAGACTTTTGCCGTCCCAGCCATCATATAATAAAGGTGAAAGATTATCGGAAAGAGAAACGCCTATGTTCAGAGTGGCATCTTTTTCTATATTAAAGGTTCCATATCCCATCCCTTTTGTATTATTCCATCTCAGCATGGATATCAGTTTGTTATCGTCGTCATTTAAAGACGTATAAACATAACTTTCAGCACCTTCTGTCAGTAATACATTGTATTGTACAATGTGACTATTATCAGCGATCGAGATACCTGTGTCTGACGACAATAATGTGTAATAGTCCTGAGTCCAGTTCTTAATTGATGTGTCTATATTAAGCCATGAATCACTTTTTAATGTAATAGTATTTGCGTGAACATTAGCATTTCCTACAGACAGGTTCATAGATGCGTCTTCATCAATACTTATATTTCCGTTAAAAATGGAGTTCTTGCCTGACAGATAAACAGATGAGCCATTCCCAATCATTAGCCCACCATTAATTGCTGTTGCGTTATTGATGTTTTTAATAATTAATTCATTTGTACCATTAACAGGTATACTAGCTAGTTTAATATCACCATTAATCACAGAATCTGAATAAATATCTAATGAATTATACCCGCCAGAAAAAATTATTGATGTATTATAAGCATCTTTTTGGCTATTATATAATCCTGAAAGATTACCATGATTATTAATATGGATATCTTCTCCATAAACAGAGCAACCACCGTCGGGGCCATACCCCCCCTGAACAATACCGTTATTATTCAAAGTGATTTGATTTCCAGAAATAGCATCTCCCCCTTGTTTTATTCCATATCCTCCAGATATCATGTTGTCGTTAGTAATGAAAAGATTACTACCATTAATACCATCACCACCGTTTACGCCATTACCGCCCAATATTCCTCCGGAATTATGCACTGTAATATTGCTACCGGTTACACCGGAACCACCTGTCCCACCTACATCATCACCTCCGTATATACTTCTGTAATTATCAACTATAATATCATCCCCGCTTAACCCTGCACCTCCGCTACTTCCTGAGCCACCAAGACCATTACCCCCATATACATTTCTGTAATTGTTTATAGATATTTTGTTGCCACTAACAGCAATTCCACCATTATATCCATCTCCTCCCCAAACACTACCATTATTATTTAGCGTAAAGTTTTCACCGTAGACACCTGCACCACCGATTGATGTATTGCTTGTTCCTCCTTTGATGTTAATACTGCTTTCAACAGATAGTATATTTTGAGTATAACTTGTTTTATACGGCACGCTGATATTAAGCGCCGCGTTTCCATCAACACCTGTAATACTCCTGGTTATACTTTCAGGTATACCATTACCATTCAGTTGTATTGTTTGCGCACCAGAAAAATGAGACTGCACAGAATAAAGTATACTGACCAGAAATTGTAAAATTCGTATATTCTTATTCATACTGTTTTTTCTTTAGTGATGCATTTTTTATCAACCATACAAGCACATTATTTCATTGATACTAATCACATCAGGATGAATGTTTTTTCTCAATAGAAATAAGTGTCTTTATTCCTTACCAATTTATTCTGGTTATTCCTCTTATCCAGACGTCTCGTGATACTCCCTGTATTTATTATAGAGTATATATATGTACTGCGTTTAAATCATGAAGACGACAACCTGTTTTACATAAATTATTCCTAAGTATTTTTCCAGAGAAGACCTAGGTATAATGATGTGCACTGTCTGGTTTTCTTACAACTGACTTAGCGATCTGCATATCCGTGATAACGCCTGAATAAATAGGACGAGAGAACTCTTAACCAAATAATCTAACACTTTTAATCGACAGGAATTAAAAACCCGGGGAGGTTAAAAAAACACAAAAAAATGGATGTTTATTCAACTCTGGTTACGTACCATGAGGACTGCATCCACAATGCACCGGCAATTAAATGGCTTTCATTGATTGATTTTTTATATCTGTGATGATTTTTTGCTCCATTCCTCAAAAAATGGACGCAACTTCCCCTCTGCGGCTCTCAGCTGTATACCCGCTGTCGTGCCAGTGGCTCATGCATCATGACCAGCTCTGCCAGACGGTAGCCCCGCTTCAGCCCCGTAAACCGCATCTGACCTCCGCACAGGATGCACTTCAGCGGGTCAACCTTCAGTAACCGCTGATACACCCTTCTCCGCCTGATTTGCATCGCCGTTTTTCTCTCCGTTTCTGTTATGACGTACACAACATTTTCCAGTAACCGGCGCTTCACCGGACTCAGGAACCCGTTGTCAACGCCACGATGTTTGACCGTTCTGGGGATGCGGACGATTTCCTGGACTGCTTTATCATTCCAGCCCGCATTGTTGGCGGTACATTTTGGGGCTGACTGCACCCGGCGATAATTTTATACGCCGCTCGTTATACCATCTGATGTAAGTATCCACTTGCTGCATGAACTTTTCTGGCGTGATGCCCGACCATTTACGCCCATGATACATTTCCGTTTTCAGTCTGCCGAAAAAGCCTTCGCATGCCGCATTATCAGGTGAACATCCTTTGCGGGACATTGAGCGAATAAGACCTTCTGCATTCACTCTTTCCAGCCAGCCTGACCAGCGATAATGCCCACCTCTGTCACTGTGTATCACCGGTCGTTCACCAGCATTTAACGTTTCGACAGCGCTATCCAGCATAGTGTTGACCAGTTCAGCATCGGGGCGTGTACTGAGAGACCAGCTCACAACTTTTCCATCGAAGCAGTCCACCACCGATGATAGCCAGACTTTACCTGCAGGGAGGTGGAACTCCGTGATATCTGTCAGCCATTTCTGATTAGGTTGCTCCGCCTTAAAATCTCTGGCGATAAGGTTATCCGGAGCCGGTCCGATTTCTCCGCAATATGAGCTGTAGCGGCGACGACGGTTACGGCTGACGACAAGCTGTTCTTCCACCATAAGTCTGCGTACAACCTTTTCTGATAGCCGCCCCCCCCCTCATGCCTGAGCATCGCATGCAGGCGACGATAGCCATAACACTGGTAATTACTGTTAAATATATCTGTCAGCATCGTACGTATCGTGGCGTATTTATCACCGGCTTTCAGTGCAGCCCGGTGATAAAAATAACTGCTACGGGCAAGGCCCAGAACATGCAGTAATTCTGTCAGGGGATATGTTTGTCTCAGGGCATCAGCGATCTTCGTTTTCTCTCTGTTGTTCAGGTGACTGATACTGATGCCCGGGTCTTTTTTTATGATTTCCTCCGCCTTTTTCAGAATATCCAGCTCCATCTGCCGGCGGCGTATTTCCTGATTCAGTCGGGCGACTTCCTCCCGCAACGCATCGCGTTCTGCCTCCAGGGAAGGTTCGTTATGTTTACGCATAGTCTGGTAAGCACTGTTGCCGATAATTTTATCTTTCCATTTATACAATACCGCACGACTGACACCAATACGCCTGGCGATTTCACTGGCTGATACTTGTCGTGTACAGAGTGCCATGACAGCCTGACGTTTGACTTCTGGTTCAAAGGGCGCAACCGGGTTGGCCTTACTGGTAAATATACGTCGTCTGTCGGGATAAAGGTAAGCGTAAACTGACCGCCGTATGTAGCCATCAGACGAGAATTGGTAACTTAGACGCCCATCTGATATAGACGGACATCTAAGTATGGAATTACAGGACTGGCGAAAAGAACCTCGTAAAAACTATTCGAATGAATTCAAACTTCGTATGGTGGAACTGGCATCACAACCTGGAGCTTGTGTTGCACAGATTGCACGTGAAAATGGCGTCAATGATAATGTTATTTTCAAATGGCTCAGGCTCAGGCTCTGGCAGAACGAAGGGCGTGTTTCGCGGCGTCTTCCGGTAACGACCTCTTCTGACACTGGCGTTGAATTATTACCTGTAGAAATAACGCCGGATGAGCAGAAAGAACCTGTGGCGGCCATTGCGCCGTCTTTATCCACTTCCACTCAGACCAGAGTCAGTGCCAGTTCCTGCAAGGTGGAATTCCGTCACGGTAACATGACGCTGGAAAATCCATCGCCAGAGCTGCTCACGGTGTTGATCCGTGAACTGACCGGGAGGGGAAGATGATCTCACTCCCATCAGGTACCCGTATCTGGCTCGTTGCCGGCGTTACCGATATGCGTAAATCCTTCAACGGACTGGGAGAACAGGTACAACATGTGCTGAATGATAATCCCTTCTCCGGTCACCTGTTTATCTTCCGTGGCCGACGGGGTGACACCGTTAAAATTCTTTGGGCTGATGCTGATGGTCTGTGCCTGTTCACCAAACGCCTGGAGGAAGGCCAGTTTATCTGGCCTGCGGTACGTGACGGCAAGGTATCCATTACCCGCTCGCAACTGGCAATGCTCCTCGATAAGCTGGACTGGCGTCAGCCAAAAACATCCCGCCTTAACGCACTGACAATGTTGTAAAAAACGCCTGGCCGCATTATAAAAACGGCCATGAGTCAGAAATACCTCATTCGCATTGCAGAACTGGAAAGCCAGCTCCGTCAGAAAGACCAGCAACTGAGTCTGGTTGAAGAGACGGAGGCCTTCCTGCGCTCTGCACTGGCACGTGCCGAAGAAAAGATCGAAGAAGATGAACGGGAAATAGAACATCTGCGGGCTCAGATAGAAAAACTGCACCGGATGCTGTTCGGTACCCGTTCTGAAAAACTGCGTCGTGAAGTTGAACTGGCTGAGGCTCTGCTGAAACAACGTGAACAGGACAGCGATCGTTACAGTGGGCGGGAAGACGATCCTCAGGTTCCCCGCCAGTTGCGACAGTCGCGCCATCGTCGTCCGTTACCGGCACACCTTCCCCGTGAAATACACCGCCTGGAGCCAGAAGAAAGCTGTTGCCCGGAGTGTGGCGGTGAGCTGGATTATCTGGGGGAAGTCAGCGCTGAACAGCTGGAACTGGTGAGCAGTGCCCTGAAAGTGATCCGCACAGAACGGGTAAAAAAAGCCTGTACAAAATGTGACTGTATTGTTGAAGCACCGGCGCCGTCCCGCCCGATAGAGCATGGTATCGCGGGCCCCGGATTACTTGCCCGCGTGTTAACGGGAAAATACTGCGAACATCTGCCACTGTATCGTCAGAGTGAAATCTTTGCCCGCCAGGGTGTCGAACTGAGCCGGGCCTTACTCTCCAACTGGGTTGACGCGTGCTGCCAGTTAATGACACCGGTGAATGATGCCCTGTACCGTTATGTAATGAATACCCGCAAGGTTCACACTGATGACACACCGGTAAAGGTACTGGCACCGGGTCAGAAAAAGGCGAAAACAGGGCGTATCTGGACGTATGTCCGGGATGATCGCAATGTGGGTTCGTCATCTCCTCCAGCGGTCTGGTTCGCGTACTCGCCGAACCGGCAGGGGAAACACCCGGAGCAACACCTTCGCCCCTTCCGGGGTATCCTGCAGGCGGATGCGTTCACAGGTTACGACAGGTTGTTCAGTGCAGAACGTGAAGGTGGTGCACTGACAGAAGTTGCGTGCTGGGCCCATGCCCGGCGAAAAATCCACGATGTATACATCAGCAGCAAAAGTGCGACGGCAGAAGAAGCCCTGAAGCGAATCAGTGAACTGTACGCCATCGAGGATGAAATACGGGGATTACCAGAGTCAGAGCGTCTTGCAGCCAGGCAGCAGCGAAGCAAAGCGTTACTGACGTCGCTGCATGAATGGATGGTGGAGAAGAATGGCACGCTGTCGAAAAAATCCAGACTGGGCGAAGCGTTCAGCTATGTACTGAATCAGTGGGACGCCCTCTGTTATTACAGTGATGATGGTTTGGCAGAAGCGGACAATAACACAGCGGAAAGAGCGCTTCGTGCAGTCTGTCTCGGAAAGAAAAATTACGTGTTCTTCGGTAGCGATCACGGCGGCGAGCGTGGAGCACTGCTGTACGGGCTGATCGGCACCTGCCGTCTGAACGGTATCGATCCGGAAGCGTATCTGCGCCATATTCTGAGCGTACTGCCGGAATGGCCCTCCAACCGTGTTGACGAACTCCTGCCATGGAACGTAGTACTCACCAATAAATAAGCGTCAATACGGTGCTCCGTTGACGCTTACAAGAGATGTCGTTCATAAGCCCGTATTTTACCGGGCTTATTCTGTGACAACCAGGATAAAGAGATTTACAGCATGGTCAGGGAGGTCAGCAGCCGCTTAGGCTGTCGCCAGTCGATACCTTCCAGCAGCATCGCCAGCTGCGCCTGCGTAAGGAACACTTTGCCATCACGGGCTGACGGCCAGGCGAAGCGCCCACGCTCCAGCCATTTGGTCAGGAGGCACAGCCCGTCACCGGTGGACCACAGCAGTTTAACCTGACTGCCGCTGCGGCCCCGGAAAATGAAAACATGGCCGGATATGGGATCGTCTTTCAGCGCCGTCTGTACTTTCGCAGCCAGGCCGTTGAAGCCATTTCTCATATCGGTGATACCGGCAACCAGCCAAATTTTGGTCCCGGAAGGTAACGGGATCATCGTTTCAGTTCCTGTATCAGCAGAGTCAGGAGCTTTTCGCTGACATTGCCATTGAAGCGGAGCGTCCCGTGCCGGAACGTTACCTCACAGCTGATACTGAGGGTTTCCGGGTCCTCTGCGAGCGATTCTGGCTGTTCGGCAGCTGCATCGAGAGTCACAGGAAGTAGCTGGGGGCTCTCTGAAGAAGGTAATAGCAGCTTTCCCTCGCGCCATTGTTGTCGCCATTTGAACAACAGATTGGCGTTAATGCCATTTTCAAGAGCAAGTTTTGAGATGGATATCCCGGGTTCACAGGAGGCAGCAACGAGCAGCTGTTTAAATTCGGGAGGATAATTAGGGCAGCCTTTTCGCCTGCCGGGAGTCACATTTTTCTGCATATCTGACACTTTGGTTCCCACTACTTATTTGGTGGACACCACTTTGTCTAATGCGTCAGATTCTGACCAGACGGTTCAGGCTGTACGCTTACGAATGTTGTTCTGCCGGCGCTGCATGTTCTCCCCGTATTCTGGCCTGTGTGATGCCAGTGTAAATTTATGTCAAAAAGTGTCAGCGAGAAAATTTACACCTGAAAAAGTCTGTCGTGAAACTGTTTTATGGCGAAACATCAGGAAGAGTGTCAGAAATGTGATCGGCATTGTGGTTTTACGGAAGAGCATAAGGCAAAAAATGGCGGGAAATTCATTGACATTCACGGAGGATAAACAACACCATTTTGTTATCCAGCAGGAAAACCGTAATCCTCCCTTTGCATCCGGACAAGGTTCGTACTGACAACATAACCTGAAATGGCACTAATGGACAGAGCTTACTAATACATAATCCCTACAGGATGTAGCCACCAGTTTTGTTCATCCGGTATTCTGATTTGGTAACATTCTCCAGAAAGGAAGAAATATGTACTGCAATGAATTAAAAGAATTTGCGCAAGAGCAGGAACAAAAACTTATCAGTGCGCTTGCTGATACCAGAGAGCACCCGTCCCCCGATGGTGAAACAAGAAGCCGGGATAATTATCAACGGGATTACGCGCGTATTCTGTATTCATCATCATTTCGCAGGCTGCAGGGAAAGATGCAACTTTTTGAAATTGATCCTGAAAAATTCAACAGAAACAGATTAACGCACAGTCTTGAGGTTGCTCAGATTGCCCGAAGTATCGCGTCAGACCTCAAACTGGTTAACCCGGTGGTGGTTGAACTGGCAGCGCTGGCGCATGACATCGGAAATCCTCCTTTCGGTCATTCCGGTGAAAAACTGCTTAATGAACTGTCTGAAGAAATCGGCGGCTATGAAGGTAATGCACAGGCGCTACGTATCCTGAGAAAACTGGAGAAGAAATTTTCATACTGCAACGGATTAAATCTGACTCACCGTAGTTTACTTTCGGTTGTTAAGTATCCCGCCCCTCGCACTGCAACTACTGCCGGCAAGTTCATTTATGATGATGACTTTGATTTTTATACTAACCTGCTTGCTGAAAATCAGCTCGATCTGAATCCCGGAGAGAAAACGATTGATGCGCAGATAATGGATCTCGCGGATGAGATTGCCTACGCCGCGCATGACCTGGAAGATGCCCTTAGCAGGAACATGGTCACGATTGAAGATATTGAATATGAGTTTCAGATTTCTGACGAATTCCGGGGAGCGAGGGAACAGTTCAGGGAAATCGTTACTCAGTCGAGAAACACCGCTTTTCAGGCTAACTTACTGAAAACCTCAGAAGAATTTGCCATCATATTCCGCAAGGAGTTAACTTCAAATATTGTCAATCGCCTCGTTGCAGATATTTCTGTAGTAACGAACCTGAATGGTTTTCAGGAACTGGGGTTCGGGAAACTGAATGCGTTATCCGAAGGGCTCAAAAAACTTCTCTTTAAAGTCATCATGCGAAAACGTAATATCCTCACCTATGAGTTCAGGGGAAATAAAATAATCAGGGATTTATATGACTTTTACAATGAAGGAGAGAATTATAAATTTCTGCCTCCTGAACTTAAATTCACCTTACCCCAACCAGATTCCTGTATATTTGAAATCAGCAAAAAACGAGCAGTGGTTGACTATATTTCAGGTATGATGGATACATTTGCAGTCAAGGAATGGGAAACTCACTGTCTGAAGTAACACTGTCGATTACCAGAGGCGCATATTTTCCCGTTATGGTTATTGCGCCTTTATTCCGTTTCGGTGACAGGTTATTTTAAATATTCTGGAAATGCGTTGATGGGCAAGAACAATTACCCTGAAAATAAATACAGGAAATGGTTTTCCACAGCAATAACATATCTTATTACAGGTGGTTTGTGCTGGTATATGTTGTGGGCATCCGCTATATCTCATTATACTGTTTTACAAAATACGGTACCTGAATGGGCAACATATTTTTGCACCGGTATAATCACCGGATCTCTTTCTTTTATTTATGCATTTTATATCCGCACCTTTAACAGAACATTAAAGTATTTATTAAATGCATTCACGGGGGGATTTTGTCTTGGATTTATACTGAGTCTGAACTGTTACGATGTCTGTGTTTATCTTTTTCCGGATAAGGTTATTAGCTATGAATCTGAATATGATGTTGTTTTTCCGGGACCATCAAGAGGAAAGTATGGACATTGTGAAGCGGGACTCTGGTTGAAAGATCAAAACACTTCCAGATGGATACAACTTTGTACAAATAAAGAGTTCCTGCGCAGTCACCATAAGCAGGGGATGACAGGTGTATGGGTAACAGCTCGTGTTAATAAAATTGGGTCGTATATCGTGAAAGATGAATTTATCTATATGTAGGTAAAAGCTGACATGTTTACCATGGATGAGTTGCTATATTTTTGCGCATACAGGAGTAATCGATTACTGGCTATACTAAAAATACAGAGAAAAGCTATCCCGGGATAAAGATTACCAACTCACAGAGACAAGCCTTGCCTTATAAACAGATAAATATCATCAACACAGATTCAGAAGCTGAAGCAGTAAGCCATGGTTAACTGCCTGCTGCCAGTACAGATAAAACAATCAGTCTCGCTGACTGGCTCTTATCACTATCGTTATTTCATAACTCTACAGTATAACTCATTTATCTTTATTGCCATATATTAGCATGAAGTCAGGCATTTTCATTCCCTGTCGATAATATATCAACTCCGGAGAAGTGCTTGCTATATATTCCTTGATATTAATACAAATTCAAATATATATTGCTGTTATTCATAATCAGGACCAGATGATACTTCCTGAGATATAAGAAAATCATCAAGAGAACCTCCGGCTTTTATAGCCTCTGCTATGGCCTTAGGCCGACGTCCTTGCCCATTCCAGTACATTCTTTTACCGTTATCGTCATACTCGTATTTATGCCCTCCTGACACACTTTTTCTGCCTGCCTGTGATTTTTTGCCAAATTCACGATAAAAATCTTCCAGAGATATACCATGTTCATCCATGAGTGATTTGATAGCTTTCATATTTTCCTTTCGCTCATCACGTTGCTGAATAGCTATGTCAAAGTTTTCCTTAACCTTATTTAAATCTTCATCAGACATTTCTGTGACCAGTTTTTTAACAAAGTCAATACTCAGAAGTAATGCCCGGTAAGTAATGAACTCTTCATTTTCAACAGAAATTTTCTTCTTACTCATTTATTAACACTCAGCTTTTCATTCATTTATGGCAAATCCTATCAGGTGATTTGCCATAAAAATAATATATGTATCACATTTTTCGACACTTAATCGTCACTTCCTTTCCGAAGGAAAGGCCATCGCAGAAAGTAAGAGAACGTTCTTTGTATTTGATACTTAGCGAAATTGCGCCGGTCACTACTTGTCTGAGTCCATTCACTTTCGTTAATGTTAATGAGAAAACCCGCAGTATGATGCGTAATTTCATCAAACTGATGAAATTCGGTAGCAATCATATATCTGGTGTAGCCTGCATATTCGCAGGAAAACGAATATCGATTATACTAATGGACTAACAATCTCCAGCCTCTTCAAGAAGATGTTATAAATACACACAGATACTGATTCTCATCCCTTTCAGGCCTGGAACACTATTTCTGCTTTTTAGCATCATCTGGTAGCGATACTTTCCAGGTATGTCGCCCCATTTTTGTTCGTCTCCATTTTTTTAAGAATTGTGCAAGTAAAAAACTTTTTACCTCTCCTGGAACTGTCGTATTTGCTGATATTGTTCGTTTGTCTAAAGAACCTGCTGGTCTTGTCATTAATATTACCTGCTGATTGCTTCACACCCGGGCTCCTCGCACTGCGCGCGGGTTATTGTTTCGTTTTCAGCCCCGGGGTCGCCAAGGCTCTGGATGGGGTACTACTTCCATTGACAGCATGAGGTAACAATACTGATGGTAACGCTGACCATTAACCGTAAACCACAGGGCATTTTCAGTAAATCACCGGCAACGCCGCTGCAGGATAAAATGAACACTGCACACAACGTGAAGGCCAGGGAACGGATACCACAGTTGAACGATAAACAGAGCCCTGCTCTGCTGAAAAAACACCGTGGCGGCATATGACAAAACGCCAGCGTAAAAACCGTAAGCGTATTAATCGTCTTGTGGAACACTGGCCTGAGTTATTCAACCGGGAAAAACCCCAACCGCTTAAAGTTGAGATACCTGACGACCTGATACAGGCTATCGCCATCAGAGAACTGGCGTTTAGCGCAGGTGCATTACGCGCGGCAGTAGCGTCTTATGTGCAGTCTCCGCGCTATTACCGTGCGTTAATGGCTGGCGGCGCCCGTTACGACCTGAAGGGGCAGCCGTGCGGGGAAGTGACTCCACAGGAACAGAAAGAGGCAGAGACCCGGCTAATGGTGCTGAATGACCGACAAAAAGCCAGAAAACCTCGTTGACTACACAACTGCGCTGATTCACTGAGCTGTAATCAATGTACAGCGCTGTACCGGACGATGGGTAATGGCGGTCACAACCGGTAACCCCAGAGACAATGCGACGGTTTTTAACGCTACATACTGACCGGATGTATCACCCCGGGCAACCCGAAAACACCTTTCAACCTGGCATTGCCCGCCAGCGCTTATCACCTTCCAGGTCTGTTGCAATAAATCCACCCGTTGCGAACATTCTTCATCAACCGTGGCACTGGCCCGCGGATGGCAAATGCTCGTCTGGCTGAGCAGCAACAGGCATCGTATTGTTGCTCCTCCATGTTGTTCCCGCAACCAGCGTAATACCACCGGCGAGAATGGACTGGCCGTGTGATTACGCTCAATAATACGTTCGTGCACCTGTCGGTAAAAGGAAGTACAGAATGCATGAATCTGTCGCCCGTTGATATTTCCTTCTGCCGAATGGAGTGTGAAGTGAAATGCCAGCAGATGCGGCCAGTGGTCCACCGCCTGCTGAACAAAACGCCGGATGTCTCCCGGCTCTGAAAGTAATGCTTCGGTTATTTGCACGAAATGTTCCTTTTCAAACCCTGTTGAATTTTGTTAAACCGGTGCAGACACACGGGAAGGTGCGCATCAACACCGGTGTAATGCCAGTTATAAACAATGTGAATGGAATGACGAATCAGTCAGGAAAGAGCTACAACCTGCTGGCTGACCGGAGAGGGTCAGCAGGAAAATGAACGGTAATGTCGCCAGCACCAGGGACAGGGCTGATTTCCGCAATACCAGCGCCGGCATTTTGCACATTGCCAGCGTACCGGCATCACAACACGTTTCATGCTGCTGCTCCTCGTGACTCCTCAATTCGCTGCTGCATCCACTGCTCCACTTCACTTTTGTACCAGCGGCTGCTGCGGCCCAGCTTGATGGGTTTAGGAAAATGACCTTCACTGATTAACTTGTAAAACCATTTGTCAGTCATACCGGTGAAGCTGGTGATGTAGTTCATGTCGATCAGGGGATCGTCGGCACGCAGCAACACGCTGTCGTGGCCTGTCATTGAGGTCAACATGGTCAGAATATCCTCTGTGAGATTTATGAAGGTTGTGCGAATGCGGGGAAAGATGCTGAGCCGTATTCTCAGAACGGTCCTGCAGATCCGGGATAGCCGGGATTACCGGCGAGGCAACGGGCTTCCGGCTCCGCAAAGGGATATATTTTTTTAACCCTCTGACGATCGATCCAGAAAACCGCATGCGCATGAAAACCATGATCAGCCGTCCATTCAATCACCCAGAAGAAACCAACGATATTTTCAAATTGTTCCACCTGCTCCAGCAGCATACGCAACTGCAATTCAAGCCAGCGATGATCAGGTTGTAAGAAATCAGGCGTATCTTTCCTGTAGAAGAAATCCATCCGTAAGGCCCGCAGGCAGGAATAGCGTGCCATCATTTGATTGATGTGATTGTCAAGTAAAGCGGTAAAAAACCAGTTTGGTGTGTAAGATTTAGGCATGTTGATGACTCCTGAAAGTTAATGATGTTTTAAGCTCTGTGAGCGAATTAATGCTTTCGCTCATAATCAGATCTAAAACGGTAATAACTTACAGAAGGTATTTATCAGGCATGCTGTAGCAGAATGGATACGACGGGTTATTAACGATACGCAGCATTATGCAGAAAGAAATGGATTATCTGATGGTATTTGCTAAAGAGATGAGATAAACGAGGCGCGAAGAAAATACAGATTCAATACAACACAGTGAAATACAGAAAAATACGAACTGTAATCCCGCTGTCAGGCGGTTAGGAAAAATATTACGACTAATAACATCATAAACTACAAACTTGCTCTCAGTGAGTCTGCAAAAACGTGTACAAGGCCAACGCAATAAACTTATACGCCCTCATCCAATCTGTTCTTAAGGACATGAACGTTAACCGCACACATTACCAGAGTAAAAAATACCACTGGCATGATTTTTACTCTGCATCTTAAACAATACAACCCGAAACAAACATAATCAGGAATTCACTCTGTTGATTCTGTTGTTTATCCAGCTCTGTTAATCGTTACAGAATCATGGATACCTTATCAAAGAGTAAACTTTCGGTTAATCAGTGATGACAGAAGTATTGATATTTACCAGAATAGTTAAAACACATCAGATAAACAATCATTGTTAAGCAAATGCAGCTCATGATGGATAAAATTAAAATAAATTATTATTTCACTGAAAACAGGAACAGATAGATATCAGCAATAGCGTAGTAGAGAATAACTTATCCGAACATCATATGAGTTACAGTAATTATGATTGAGGGGGATGGAGTGGATACGATAACAAGAGTAATACTAATGGAATGTGTAACGATAGAGTGAATATAATCGTAAAGATAGAGAGTGAGTAAAGACAGGAAGTAAATAACAATAGAGATTATATCAAAAAGGGAGTGAGTATAATAATAGTAATAAACCTAAATTAAAATTATCCATATTTTATGTAAGTATAAGTCTGTTTCATAATGATGTACAGAGGTTCGTTATAACGAATCTGTAAACAATTCTGTGTAATTGCTGCCACATTAAAGGTGATCGCTCAGGCGGTCACCGAACTCGGTAATAAAGCGACTCATTGCCATACGCCAGTCCTTCAATGGCACTGTCCATTTCTGGGACGCAGACTGGATTGCCAGCCACACCACTTTTTTCACCGAGTCGTCTGTCGGGAACACTTTACGCTTTTTGATCGCATGGCGGATCACACTGTTTAGTGACTCGATGGCATTTGTCGTATAGATCACTTTGCGGATGTCCGTCAGATAAGCGAAGAACGTGGTAGATTCGGCCAGTTAGCCTGCCAGCGTCGGCTTATCTAGTGCTTGCTAGCCTGCCTCTTCCGTGGGTGCCTGATTAAATCTCTTTCAGGTCGCGAGTGACGGCTTTGTAGTCCTTCCATGACACGAAGCGCAGACTGTTGCGCACCATATGCACGATGCATAACTAGATGTGGGTCTCCGGATATACTGTGTTGATGGCATCTGGGAAGCCTTTCAGGCCATCTGCACAAATGATAAGGATATCGTTCAGACCGCTGTTTTTCAGTTCAGCCAGCACATTGAGCCAGAACTTCGACCCTGTACACGATTTTGTGTGAAACAACGGGGAGCAGGTCATCGCTTCCCAACCCGTTATTTCAGCGTGCCGAACTGTTTGTCTTTCAGTGCATATAGTCGGTCGAACTCAGCATAGGGCTCTCCCGTTTCAGCCGCGTGCCGGGTTTTAGCATCCAGAAGGTCGGGTAAAGGGATCCTATGATTCAGTGAGTGGTAAAGATCATAACCACTGACACAGATAACCCGCTTCCCTTTACCAAAAGCCGTCAGGCCTTCAGGCGTAAACCCCATCCAACTGATAAAAACACCGCGTGTCCAGGTTGCCTTGGTACTGAGCTTTCCTTCAAATACATGGAGGTCGGCAGCCGACGTTCTTTTCTGATGCCACTTTGCCTCCATCAGGTAAAATTCATCATTCAGTCGGAAACTTCCGTCAATCTGTTCGCCTGTATTTCGGAAAGACGAACGGGGAGCAAGCTTAAAGATACTGAACAGTTCAGCAAGCCAGGCTTCAAACCGAAAACCACGTGGATGTGGCGGCAGAGATTTCATCTCGTTCATTTCAGCGATAAGTGAATGCCAGTCAACACCATGCCATGCCTGGACAGGCTTAACGCCTTTGGCTTCATCGGTGCCAGCGTTTTCTAAGCGGGAAATCAGTGCAAGATAGTCATTACGGCTTTGTTCAGCCAGTTCAGGCATGGATTCCGTTTTATACTGCCAGAGCGCACCAAGAACCCGCAGAGCGGTCTCACGATCAACCTGTTTCAGCAAGCATCTAACTCGTTTTGCTTTTGACGCCCCCTCTTTCTGATAACGTTCATCATCAATATCAATGTTCAATTCTTCATCGAAAAAAGCAGACAAGGTGCGGTTAGAGAAATCCAGTATCCAGCCAGGATCGCTCTCGAACACGATATTAAACAGCCTCAAATCCTGCATTTTCAGTTTCACGCCTACCTCCTTTTTTCACAGTATAACGGGATGAAAGTGGGGGAGGAAATGAGTCAGAACCTGTACACCAGCATTAGGGGATTCCGCGTCTGGTACAAAGCAGACTATGAGAAGAGAGACGCTATAACATTTGAGTCCTACCAATCGATCTGTTCATTTCTATGAATGGCAGTAAATGCAAATAACCAGAACAACCAAACGTTTTTCGACTTATGTGTCACGAACGGAAGTAGATGGCAATCCATTGCATTACTTCAGGACGACTTTTCAGAAAGCGAGCTAAGGGCGTTGGCATAAACTCAGGCATCGGATGCTGTTTTACAGGGTTCACCTGCCATCCAGTAGACGCCCCAGCCCACGACTGCAACCATAATTACGTTGACCAGAACCGTCATGCTGCTTCGTCTCATACTTCACGAGATAACGGGCTCTGTTCCGGGCTTTCTGCATCGCTTCCACATCACCACGCTTGATCCAGAGAACAGCGGCTTCACCAGACTTTTTGTCTGAAACCTTCCTGGTTTCAGAACATCCACCCGACAAAGGCGTATCATCGGAAGAAGGGCGAGCATCAGATGATGTCGGTTTACGGAAAGGCGTCCGCCTGGAAAAATGAACCAGTCCATTACCCTGCCAGGGCTCAAGATGCAGGGCGCTGCACCATGCCTCCTGGATCATCGTCGCCAGCGAAGACGGTTCGCTGAAATCCCCGAGCGAGCACCAGGTATCTTTGTTGAGCAGTAATATCACGTGATAATGTTTCCTGCCATACATCTTGCCGAACTCCCGGCACCAGAAATAACCCAGGCTGGTTGCATGCACACGCTGATTGGCACATCTTTTTTTCCGCTGGTAAGCCTGAATTTTGGCTTTCAGGGATGCAAAAAAACGAGAAATCACCGCTGAATCCGGATCGGGATCCATGATGGTGACAGGCATATACTCAGGGAAACGTAAATCCACCCGGATTAACGAGACGGCACGGTGCTGCGCCAGGGCACTGTCGAGAAGGCTGTCAAAACGGGATAACCAGTAAGCATTGTGTATTGGTTGATTCATGATGAGAGATCTCCGTTGATTTGGATTGACTTCACATCATTAATCACCGCGGTAAAACTTTACGGCATCCGGCATTGAGCAATGCTACAACTTTCTGATTAAGAGTGATTGAAACGGAACAAACCATCCCGGAACAAAAAGATAATCCTACACACAGGGTAAAAACACTCAAGAACAGCGAATGGATTTAAAAACGACATGGACAACGAGAAAAGTCAGAAGGGAAAAGGATCCACAGAACATTCAAACAAAACACCAGAAACGCAACCAGAACGCTTCCTGGTAATGCAAATCAACAACAACGCCAAAACCTACAGCTTAATCACACAACTCAATCACGGATGCGAATGACATGTTTAAAACCTGTTTACAGATAACGCCGTTACACGATCATCCCCATCAGAATCGATTTTCCCTTCCTGAAAGCGTTACGTTTCACTACGCACCATAAAAACGATTAACCATCGATAACGTAAACTTCATCTGAATCAAAACACCAAAACCGTTCATCACACTTTCGCAATGCAAGAAGAAACCTCATGACGAAAACAATGACCTTACACGGAAAAGAAAAACGTCAGGAATCGTTAATGCCTAAATCTGATTGTTATCAAAACATCCAGAAAGTCATTTAACAGAATCGTTGTAAGCACATCGAAAAGAACGTCAGATTACTTCAGGAAAGTTCGGGTTGATTTAGCGTAAAGATACTTTTCTCATGCTAACGTCGAAACTCGAAATCTCAGGAAAGGTTAAACGTAACATCAGTAAAATCGAATAGCAGATTGATTGCTGAAGCAGAAAGGTTTTACAGCAGCATTAAACTGATTTAGTTAACGTAAAGATTTACTAAACTGGATGTGTATAGCAATGCTTAACGAAAACAATTGTAGAAGTGTTTATGAAAATACGTGTATAACACTTACTGAAATGCTTAGTTAAAATACTTAGTAAAATACGTATATATAGTATCATACCGACATTAGCAACATTCTCAGACACTCATGCAGACTGAATGTTGATTACCCGCTTTCACATCAGGCATGGTTCTTTACTGACCAAAAAACAAACTGGTTTACTCTTGAATTATTTTCTCTACCTCAGAAAACATGGTCTCAGGAATCTGTTATGGCTTCGTAGTTTCTGTTGTTCTTTTCATAAAAGTTATAAGTTATTGTCATAATCATACGATAATCACTTTATGTTAGTTTTTACTGTCACACGCTACTGACTTTTTCAGTCATTGCCAGAAAGGGGCTCTTTTTACTTCCATTTCACCACTCAACAAATGCAAAACTTTTCCAGTAAAGCGGACCACCACTTGCTCACAAGCAACGAATCGTCTCCAGGAACAGCCCTCAAACATTGCAGAAACAAAAACAACAAAACCCTCATTATCACTGATGTTCGGAAAATTTCCATGACCCAAAAAACGAAATTTAAATGAGACGCATTATCATGCGTGTGATCAAAAAGACGTTATGGTAGCTTTCAGTTAAATGGTGCTATTTCTCATAAATCCACTTAACTTTTTTTACTGATTCATCCCAGAGAACCACTTTATCAGTAAAAAATGAATTATATAGATTGACGAGTTTTTCTGTTTCAGTTATTCCCAATGCATTATGTATCAGTTGTAGATATGCTTTTATCCAGATTTCTTTACCCTCCCTCCACTTATCTATAAAGCTTTCCAACTTACTTAATCGTTGATTTATAAAAAATGAATCAATATCATGAAAAAACTCAACAAGAAAACAGCACGAGATAATCTCAACAAAAAACAAATTCTCCTTAAAAGCATTATAAAACTTTATCAACACATAACGAAAAACACCTCCTGTTAACCTTTCCTGTTCATAAAACAACAAGCCAAAAATAGGCGGAAATCTTTTAACCACACCACTTTTAATCCAGTAAGGATGATGATTAGTCTTTACTGGCAGTGAATAAAAGAACAATTCGGTTTCTCTTTTCCCACCACAAACAGACAAAACAGTCTTATAAAGACTTTTTGAATCACTATATCCTGACACTCCAGACGAATTAGCAGGGTATTTTCTTTTTACTTTTTGCCTTAATGGAGCTGGAAGGATAATAAAACGGGATGGTAGATAACAATCGCTTTCAGAAGACCTGCATTCGCACACATGAAGATTTATATTTACATCCGGACAATTCAAAAACCACACAGAATAATTATCGCTCCGTTTGCAATATGAAACCCATGAATAAATTGCATAAAGTTCAGAAAGTACATCTAACTCTGCTTTTGATTTAAATGTGATACCGTTTCTTCGAATTCTCGTTTCCAGCGTTCTCCATGCCGGAGTTTTCAGTATCTCACGAACTTTTTTATTAAGTTCAGCCAGCGATGGTCCCTGCTCCTGTTTATGTTTCTTCCTGCTGTTAATGATTTCTCTTTCTTTTACTAATTTTTTCTTACTTTTGGGTCCTTTTATCTTTCTTGGCAATGCTTCATTTAATCTGTGAACAGGATTTTGCTCTCTTCTTTTTTTGAGCTCACAAAACCTCTCATAATGTTTTCTGCACAGTCTTTTCTCCACTGCCATTTTTACTGAGAAAACCTGATTGTTACAATTTTTTCTGACGCATTTGTTTTTACGTCCGGTCATCCTCTCATCTCCTGAAACCGCAGTATGTCATTAGTTCCCGTTCGGAAAAACTCACTTCATACTCCATTACACTTTAACGATCATGTCTGTAATTCAGACATTCCATCATTTTTCACGTCCATATTACATGAATGATAAACCGGATTAGTGTGATCCGGTTCAGCGAAATCAACAGGATAACGGTATGTCATTCAGCCATTCTTCCCTCTCCGCACAAGTGAAATCATATCTGACGTTTCTTCCTGAAGAAATTCGCCAGAAAATCCTTGAACATCTCCACTGTGTTATTCATTACGAGCCCGTGATTGGCATTATGGGTAAATCCGGTACAGGCAAAAGCAGTCTGTGTAATGCCATTTTTCAGTCCCGTATCTGCGCCACACATCCTCTGAACGGCTGCACCCGCCAGGCTCATCGTCTTACCCTGCAACTCGGTGAACGCAGAATGACGCTGGTCGATCTGCCCGGCATTGGTGAAACACCGCAGCATGATCAGGAATACCGGGCACTTTATCGTCAGCTGCTACCGGAACTGGATCTGATTATCTGGATCCTGCGGGCTGATGAACGTGCGTATGCTGCCGATATTGCCATGCATCAGTTTTTACTGAATGAAGGTGCAGATCCCTCGCGTTTTCTGTTTGTTCTCAGCCATGCCGATCGCGTGTTTCCTGCTGAAGAATGGAATGCCACAGAAAAATGCCCGTCCCGTCAGCAGGCGCTCTCACTGGCGACGGTGACAGCCCGGGTGGCAACCCTGTTCCCTTCATCATTTCCGGTACTCTCCGTTGCTGCACCTGTCGGCTGGAACCTTCCAGCGTTTGTGTCGCTGATGATCCACGCACTGCCACCACAGGCAACCAGCGCGGTGTATTCACATATCCGGGGAGAAAACCGCTCTGAACAGGCCCAGAAACACGCACAACAGACTTTTGGTGAAACCATCGGGAAAAGTTTTGACGTCGCCGTTGCCCGTTTCAGTTTTCCGGCCTGGATGTTACAGCTTCTGCGTAAAGCCCGGGACCGCATTATCCACCTGCTGATCACACTGTGGGAGCGTCTGTTCTGACACACTCACGCCGACAGGATGTGTCGCTGGATTAACGAGCATTCTTCTTTTTATGAAATCATGCTTAAAAATCAGATAATTAAAAGAATATTTTTTCTGCTGCATTTTATTCCTGATTATCCGGATGCGACACATCCTTTCAACATCATGATGCATAATAACATCATGAAATAAAAGATGTTTTCTTACGGAGTGCACATCTATGTCTGATAATCGTTCCCGGCATGATCGCCTGGCGGTTCGCTTATCACTCATTATCAGCCGACTGATGGCCGGAGAATCTCTGTCACTAAAAACACTGTCAGATGAATTTGGCGTTACAGAACGTACTTTACAGCGCGATTTTCATCAGCGTCTGGTTCACCTGGATTTAGAGTACAGAAATGGCAGGTACAGCCTCAGACGACAGAGCAGCCCAGGTGCGATCCCTGAAATGCTTTCTTTTATACAGAATACCGGGATCGCACGGATACTTCCGCTCCGGAACGGACGACTGATAACCTGTCTTACCGACAACCAGGAGCCCTTTCCCTGCCTTATCTGGCTACCGGCGCCGGATATCACTGCAACGTTCCCCGAGTGTTTCTCGCAACTCATCCTGGCAATAAGACAGTGTATCCACATCTCTCTGATGACTGAGCGATGGTATCCGTCACTGGAGCCCTGCCGGCTCATTTATTACAGCGGTAGCTGGTATCTGATCGCGTTACAGAAGGGAAAACTGCAGGTCTTTCCTCTGGCAGATATCAAATCAGTTAGCCTGACATCAGAACGGTTTGAACGGAGAGGCCACATCCACAGTCTGGTCGCTGAAGAGCGTTTTATCTCCGCCCTGCCACATTTCTCTTTCATCCATAAACTTATCAACACCTTTAACCTGTGATCGCCGGCCTGCCAAAGCCGTCCCGACAGGTATGGAGACAATATGTTGAACAGAAAACTAAATATACGGCTACGTCATTCCCTGAACAGTCACTGCATACCTTCCATCATTATCAATAACACCGTACGTTCATTTCAGAGGTCAGTCATGAATACCAGAGCTCTTTTTCCCCTGCTGTTCACTGTGGCATCATTCTCCGCCTCCGCCGGCAACTGGGCTGTCAAAAACGGCTGGTGTCAGACCATGACGGAAGATGGTCAGGCGCTGGTAATGCTGAAAAATGGCACGATTGGTATTACCGGCCTGATGCAGGGATGCCCGAATGGTGTACAGACGCTCCTGGGCAGCCGTATCAGTATTAACGGTAACCTGATCCCCACATCACAAATGTGTAATCAGCAGACGGGATTCAGGGCTGTTGAGGTGGAAATCGGACAGGCGCCGGAAATGGTCAAAAAAGCCGTTCACTCCATAGCAGAGCGTGATGTGTCCGTTTTACAGGCATTTGGTGTACGAATGGAATTCACCCGCGGTGATATGCTGAAGGTCTGTCCGAAATTTGTCACATCACTTGCCGGTTTTTCCCCGAAACAGACGACCACTATTAATAAAGATTCCGTCCTGCAGGCTGCTCGGCAGGCATACGCTCGGGAATATGACGAGGAAACAACAGAAACCGCTGATTTTGGCTCTTACGAAGTAAAAGGCAATAAGGTTGAGTTTGAAGTATTCAATCCTGAAGACCGTGCGTACGACAAAGTGACCGTCACGGTTGGTGCTGACGGTAATGCCACCGGCGCCAGCGTTGAATTTATCGGAAAATAGCCGGTATGTCGGACTGCCACCCTGTTTTATTGCCCGAAGGCCCTTTCTCACGCGAACAGGCGGTTGCCGTCACAACAGCTTACCGCAATGTGCTTATTGAGGATGACCAGGGAACGCATTTCCGGCTGGTTATCCGCAATGCCGAAGGGCAGCTACGCTGGCGGTGCTGGAATTTTGAACCTGATGCCGGAAAACAGCTAAATTCGTATCTCGCCAGTGAGGGAATTCTCAGGCAATAAACGTCTTCATTTCATCCATCAGGCCGCGTCTTCTCCGGGAGACGCGGCCTTTTCGTTTATACCGCTAATTCATTCATAAGGAGCAAAGTATGCAATTAGCCAGTCGTTTTGGTCATGTAAATCAGATCCGTCGGGAGCGCCCACTGACACGCGAAGAACTGATGTACCACGTCCCGAGTATTTTTGGAGAAGACCGGCACACCTCCCGCAGTGAACGGTATGCGTACATTCCCACCATCACCGTCCTGGAAAATCTGCAGCGGGAAGGCTTTCAGCCGTTCTTCGCCTGCCAGACCCGTGTGCGCGACCAGAGCCGCCGGGAATATACCAAACATATGCTGCGTCTGCGGCGGGCCGGACAGATAACCGGTCAGCATGTGCCTGAAATTATTCTGCTCAACTCCCATGACGGTTCATCCAGCTACCAGATGTTACCCGGATATTTTCGTGCCATTTGTACCAATGGACTGGTCTGCGGTCAGTCTCTGGGAGAATTGCGTGTTCCACACCGGGGAAATGTGGTGGAGAAAGTTATTGAAGGGGCTTACGAGGTGGTGGGCGTGTTTGACCGGATAGAGGAGAAGCGTGATGCCATGCAGTCGCTGGTCCTGCCGCCACCGGCACGCCAGGCGCTGGCACAGGCGGCACTGACTTACCGTTATGGTGACGAACATCACCCCGTCACCACCGCCGACATTCTGACGCCACGACGCCGGGAGGATTACGGTAAGGACCTGTGGAGTACTTATCAGACCATCCAGGAGAATATGCTGAAAGGCGGAATTTCCGGTCGCAGTGCCAGAGGAAAACGTATCCACACCCGTGCCATTCACAGCATCGACACCGACATTAAGCTCAATCGCGCATTGTGGGTGATGGCAGAAACGCTACTGGAGAGCCTGCGCTGATGCAATCTGTCCCTGAAGGCGTGATTCAGGCACCAGAATCACCCGACGCCCCGGAGAACTCAGTCTGTGCAGACTGAGTACAGGCAATGGCATCTTCTGGCCATCCGTCTGTGACCGGAACGGTTACGCGTACGGCTGTCCGGAATTTCAGCCGAATATCATTCATCCCTGATATTGCCGGGTCTCACGGTCAGTGATGAACGTGATGTTGTCAGCCCCCGGCCTTTATTTCCTCTCATTTATACACATTGTAAGGATTTCACTCATGAAAATCGTTTCTCAGAACACAACTGCTCTTTCTTCAGCCACAGCACCAGGGAATAACCAGCCCCAACTGGTTGCTACTCCCGTCCCTGATGAACAACGTATCAGCTTCTGGCCGCAGCATTTTGGCCTTATTCCACAGTGGGTGACCCTGGAGCCCCGTGTCTTCGGCTGGATGGACCGTCTGTGCGAAGACTACTGCGGGGGCATCTGGAATCTGTACACCCTGAACAACGGTGGCGCATTTATGGCACCTGAACCGGATGACGATGATGACGAAACATGGGTGCTGTTTAACGTCATGAACGGTAACCGCGCTGAAATGAGCCCGGAAGCCGCCGGCATTGCCGCCTGTCTGATGGCGTACAGCCATCACGCCTGTCGTACAGAGAATTATGCCATGACGGTTCATTATTACCGGCTGCGGGATTATGCCCTGCAGCATCCGGAATGCAGCGCCATTATGCGCATCATCGACTGAATGGAGGCAGGGACAATGCAGCAGCTTTCCTTTCTGCCCGGAGAGATGACACCCGGCGAGCGCAGCCTCATTCAGCGGGCCCTGAAAGCCCTGGACCGCCATCTTCATGAACCCGGCGTGGCCTTCACCTCCACGCATGCGGCACGGGAATGGCTGATTCTGAACATGGCGGGACTGGAGCGTGAAGAATTCCGGGTGCTGTATCTGAATAACCAGAATCAGCTGATTGCCGGTGAAACCCTCTTCACTGGCACCATCAACCGCACAGAAGTCCATCCCCGGGAGGTGATTAAACGCGCCCTGTACCACAATGCCGCTGCCGTGGTGCTGGCGCACAATCACCCGTCCGGTGAAGTCACCCCCAGCAAGGCAGACCGCCTTATCACTGAGCGTCTGGTACAGGCACTGGCCCTGGTGGATATCCGGGTACCGGACCATCTGATAATCGGTGGCAGCCAGGTTTTCTCCTTTGCGGAACACGGTCTGCTTTAACCCGTCACCGTCACAATCACCTTCATATCACTTCAGTTTCTCTTTCTCAGCTGTTTCTTACTTTCACATTCAGGAGGACTATTCTCATGAAAATCATCACCCGTGGTGAAGCCATGCGTATTCACCGTCAGCATCCTGCATCCCGTCTTTTTCCGTTCTGTACCGGTAAATACCGCTGACACGGTAGCACGGATACATATACCGGCCGTGAAGTACAGGATATTCCCGGTGTGCTGGCTGTGTTTGCAGAACGCCGGAAGGACAGTTTTGGTCCGTATGTCCGGCTGATGAGCGTCACCCTGAACTGAGTCTGGAAGGGCATTCAGAAGAGCAGAATTATCGCCACCACCGGACCATTCTTAACCAATTTTCTGTGAGGATTTTATCGTGTCAGACACACTCCCCGGGACAACGCTTCCCGACGACAATAACGACCGCACCTGGTGGGGACTGCCCTGCACCGTGACGCCCTGTTTTGGTGCCCGTCTGGTACAGGAAGGCAACCGGTTGCATTACCTTGCCGACCGCGCCTGTATTAGAGGGCGGTTCAGCGACGCGGATTCGTACCACCTGGACCAGGCCTTTCCGCTGCTGATGAAACAACTGGAACTCATGCTCACCAGCGGTGAACTGAATCCCCGCCATCAGCATACCGTCACGCTGTATGCAAAAGGGCTGACCTGCGAAGCCGACACCCTCGGCAGTTGTGGCTACGTTTATATGGCTGTTTATCCGACGCCCGAAACGAAAAAGTAACTCTCCAGAATAACCTTCTGCTCCGGCCTGGTGCTTTCACCACGCCACTTTTCCATTTTTCATCTCTGCATATCAGGAAAATCTTCAGTATGAAAACATTACCTGTATTACCCGGGCAGGCGGCCAGTTCACGCCCGTCTCCGGTTGAAATCTGGCAGACACTGCTCACCCGACTGCTGGATCAGCACTACGGCCTTACGCTGAATGACACACCGTTCGCTGATGAACGTGTGATTGAGCAGCATATTGAGGCAGGCATTTCACTGTGCGATGCGGTGAACTTTCTCGTTGAAAAATACGCACTGGTACGTACCGACCAGCCGGGATTCAGCGCCTGTACCCGTTCTCAGTTAATAAACAGTATTGATATCCTCCGGGCACGCCGGGCAACCGGCCTGATGACACGCGACAACTACAGAACGGTAAATAACATTACCCTGGGTAAACATCCGGGGGCGAAACAATGAAACTGGCCCTGACGCTGGAAGCCGACAGCATTAATGCGCAGGCGCTGAACATGGGGCGCATTGTCGTTGACGTCGATGGTATTAAGCTCGCTGAACTGATTAACAAAGTCGCTGAAAACGGTTATTCACTCCGCGTGGTGGATGAACATGACGCTACCGAAACACCGGCGACTTCTGCCAGCCCTCATCAGTTGCCGGAAGACAATACAGTGATACAGAGCGTGATGCCATTAACCACTGAAACAGCGCTGGATATCCTCATTGCGTGGCTGCAGGACAATATTGACTGCGAATCGGAAATTATCTTTGACAACGATGAGGACAAAACGGATTCGGCAGCACTGTTGCCCTGTATTGAACAGGCCAGGGAGGATATCCGTACCCTGCGCCAACTGCAGCTTCTGTACCAGAACCGGTGAGTCTTACTCACCAGACTTCATTCCACTGACGCCAGCCTGAACAGGGCAGGCGTTTTCATTTATCTGCAAAAAGGAATATCGATTATGTCTGAAATCACAGCCCCCCGTCCGGAAGTGGTCAACGGGCATACGGACGTTATCTGCTCAACCAGTATCCGCCACATTCTGGCTGTACGAAAGAGTACGCTGCTGCAAATCGACACACTTACCCGGCAACTGGCAGAAATCTCAGCAATGACAGAAAGTATTGACGGTAAAGCCGCACTGGACTGGGCGATGAAACAGGATTTTCGCTGTGGTTGCTGGCTGATGGAAAAACCTGAAACGGCAATGAAAGCCATCACCCGCAATCTCGATCGCGAAATCTGGCGTGACCTGATGCAACGTTCTGGGATGCTGTCATTAATGGATGCGCAGGCCCGTGAGACATGGTACCGGTCACTGGAATACGATAATTTTCCGGAAATCAGCGAAGCGAACATTCTGAGCACATTTAAACAACTGCACCAGAACAAAGATGAAGTGTTTGAGCGAGGGGTGATCAACGTCTTCAGGGGACTGAGCTGGAATTACAAAACTAATTGCCCCTGTAAATTTGGCAGTAAAATTATCATTAACAACCTGGTAAGGTGGGACCGGTGGGGATTTCATCTTATCACCGGGCAACAGGCTGACCGACTCGCCGATCTGGAAAGAATGTTGCACCTGTTCAGCGGTAAACCGATCCCCGACAACCGGGAAAACATCACTATTCGTCTGGATGATCACATCCGGTCTGTTCAGGGTAAAGAATGCTATGAAGATGAGATGTTCAGCATCAGATACTTTAAGAAAGGCTCCGCGCACATCAGGTTCAGGAAACCAGAACTGGTTGACAGGCTGAATGATATTATTGCGAAACACTATCCGGGAGTGTTACCTTCATAATAAAGCTCTAAGAATTGATTCGATTGTGTATTTTAGCTTCATTCCCTTACACAAAGTTATTTGGGGGTTCTTATGGGGGTTACTCATTTATCCAACACAGATTAATCATTTAAAATCAAAACATTAACACTCATATTCGACTCCTGTGATCTTTCCGCCAGTTTGCCTCTCCTGACGTTCTCCAACCCCTTGTAATACAGTCAATCCAGATATTTTCTACTGCTCAATATTTAATCGGCTTCAGGAATACCTGATCAAAGGTTTTGTGATGGACGATGAGCGACTGAAGAATCCGCCTGTCGGTTCTTCTGTCCTCGAACGCATCCGCGATATTCGCGCCAGCATGCGCCGTGTTTATTTGCAGGTGATTTGCCCCCCTGCTGACTCTCAGCCAACTGTATCGCCATTAAGGTGAAGATGTTGTTTTACACGCCCCAAAACACCCTTTTTTTATACGACGATTCTATTCCTTTAACCGCTGGCGAAAAAAACTGACCTATAAACTTCACCAATAATCAGACTGCCATCAAGATTAATTTGTTCATTTAATATATCAAATAAACTTGTTTTATTTTTACTATCAAAAATAGCTCATTGCCTTACTATAATTAATATATAAATTCGGTGATTAATTCTTAACATGCTTTTGCTAATAATCTCAATTGCTGGCCCTATAATATTGCGCTAGCATTGCTTTCTGGTTGTATCAGCGATACTCAAAAATTCTTAATATAATACTCATTCGACTGGTACTTATTTGTAATTCAGTTATATTTTGTCGCCCGGTGATTCAGAAGAATGCAAAAAATGGCTACCACTCCATCAAAAATACTTGATCTCACTGCCGCGGCATTTTTACTTGTCGCCTTTCTGACTGGTATTGCGGGCGCTCTCCAGACTCCCACCCTAAGTATATTCCTCGCAGATGAACTGAAAGCCCGTCCTATAATGGTAGGTTTTTTCTTCACCGGTAGCGCTATTATGGGAATTCTGGTCAGTCAATTTCTGGCAAGGCACTCCGATAAACAAGGCGACCGTAAATTACTGATCCTGCTATGTTGCTTATTTGGAGTGTTGGCCTGCACTCTTTTTGCGTGGAATCGCAACTACTTCATTCTTCTCTCTACGGGCGTACTTCTGAGTAGTTTTGCTTCCACTGCAAACCCGCAAATGTTCGCCCTCGCCCGTGAACACGCCGACAGAACAGGCCGTGAGACGGTCATGTTCAGTACATTTTTACGTGCTCAGATCTCGCTTGCCTGGGTTATCGGGCCACCGCTCGCTTATGAGCTGGCAATGGGATTTAGTTTTAAAGTGATGTATCTCACCGCTGCCATCGCATTTGTTATTTGCGGGCTGATAGTCTGGTTGTTTTTGCCATCAATACAAAGAAATATTCCTGTCGTTACCCAACCCGTAGAAATTTTACCCTCCATCCATAGAAAGCGGGATACACGGCTACTTTTTGTAGTCTGTTCAATGATGTGGGCGGCGAATAATCTCTACATGATAAATATGCCGCTATTTATTATTGATGAACTGCATCTAACCGATAAACTGGCTGGAGAAATGATTGGTATTGCTGCCGGTCTGGAAATTCCGATGATGTTAATCGCAGGCTATTACATGAAACGTATTGGCAAGCGACTATTAATGCTCATTGCTATCGTGAGTGGTATGTGTTTTTACGCCAGCGTACTCATGGCGACGACTCCGGCAGTTGAGCTGGAATTGCAAATTCTAAATGCCATTTTCCTTGGTATTCTCTGTGGTATCGGCATGCTTTATTTTCAGGATCTGATGCCTGAAAAAATAGGCTCTGCGACAACGTTATATGCAAATACCTCACGCGTCGGCTGGATTATCGCCGGCTCTGTTGACGGAATTATGGTTGAAATCTGGAGCTACCACGCGTTGTTCTGGCTGGCGATAGGGATGTTGGGTATTGCGATGATTTGCCTGCTGTTTATTAAAGATATTTAGCTCACCAGTCTGAGCTAAGAAAAATCGGCGTGGCGCAAACAGAGCCATCCTCGCCATTTTTGCTATCATGCCTGCATACATAAACGACAAAACAGTATGCAGAGGGAAAAATGGGTTCCACCAGAAAGGGGATGCTGAACGTTCTGATTGCCGCCGTGTTGTGGGGAAGTTCAGGGGTCTGCGCGCAATACATCATGGAGCAAAGCCAGATGTCGTCGCAGTTTTTGACTATGACGCGTTTGATATTCGCCGGTTTGATTCTGCTGACGCTGTCATTTGTGCATGGCGATAAAATCTTTTCTATTATTAACAATCACAAAGATGCCATTAGTCTGCTGATTTTTTCCGTGGTTGGCGCGCTAACCGTACAGCTCACTTTTTTGCTAACTATTGAAAAATCGAATGCTGCCACGGCAACGGTGCTGCAATTCCTCTCACCGACGATTATCGTCGCCTGGTTCTCACTGGTGCGTAAATCCCGCCCGGGCATTCCGGTTTTTTGCGCTATTTTGACATCGTTGATCGGGACTTTTTTATTGGTGACACACGGTAATCCGACGTCATTATCGATCTCTCCGGCCGCGTTATTCTGGGGCATTGCCTCGGCATTTGCTGCCGCATTCTATACCACCTATCCCTCAACGCTGATTGCCCGCTATGGCACGTTACCGGTCGTCGGCTGGAGTATGCTGATCGGTGGTCTAATCCTGCTGCCCTTCTATGCCGGGCAAGGAACAAACTTCGTGGTTAATGGCAGCCTGATTCTGGCGTTTTTCTATCTGGTGGTAATCGGAACTTCGCTAACCTTTAGTCTATATCTGAAAGGCGCACAGCTCATTGGCGGGCCAAAAGCCAGCATTTTGAGCTGTGCAGAACCATTAAGTAGCGCGCTGCTCTCTTTGCTGTTGCTGGGGATCACGTTCACATTGCCGGACTGGCTGGGCACACTGCTGATTCTGTCATCGGTGATTTTGATTTCAATGGATTCCCGTCGCCGCGCCAGAAAAATAAATCGTCCGGCGCGGCATGAGTGAGAATTACCAGCCAGGCACCGCGCCACCATTAAAGATGGTTTCTGCCGCTTTAGCGACTTCGGGCGATTGATAAGATTGCAGAAATTCCTTCACGTTTTCTGCATTCTTATTATCTTCCCGTGCCACCAGAATATTCACATACGGCGAATTCTTATCTTCAATAAATACGCTGTCGTGCACCGGAGAAAGCCCGGTCTGCTGAATGTAAGTGGTGCTGATAATCGCCACATCAACTTTGGGATCATCCAGTACGCGCGGGAGCTGCGCCCCCTCGAGTTCCATAATCTGCAAATGACGAGGATTCTCGGTTATATCCAGCGCGGTAGGTAGTAACCCTTTTCCCTCTTTCAGAGTAATTAGCTTCTCTTTTTGCAACAGTAAAAGCGCGCGACCAAGGTTGGTCGGGTCGTTGGGGATCGCCACTGTCGCGCCTTCTTTTATTTGCGCCACGGTTTTGATTTTTTTGGAATAACCCGCCATGGGGAAGACAAATGTATTTCCCACCGCTACCAGTTTATAACCATGCGCCTGATTATCTTGTTCAAGAAAGGGTCGATGCTGGAAAACGTTCGCATCAAGCTCGCCATGATTTGTCGCATCGTTCGGTAGCAACGAACCGCTAAATCCTACCAGTTCAACATCGAGGCCATATTTCTCTTTTGCCACCTTTTTAGCGACTTCCGCGACATCTTGTTCTGCGCCATTAATAACGCCCACTTTAATGTGCTTTTCATCGCTGCTGCTCTGGTCGCAACCTGCCAGCAGAATTCCTGCCAGTAATAATGCGGCCCCCGCCCGTAGATGATGTGTTGTCAGTTTCATTTTTTATCCTTTTTTTAATCGTTAACTGACTATAATGGCAAGATCACTACGATTTAAAAAACGAAAAGCTATCGAATAGAAGAAAAAGGTATATAAAACTGGCACTTCTTACTGACCACGCAAACACCTTTCG
This sequence comes from Escherichia sp. HH26CH, assembly GCF_009820205.1. Classification (NCBI taxonomy): domain Bacteria; kingdom Pseudomonadati; phylum Pseudomonadota; class Gammaproteobacteria; order Enterobacterales; family Enterobacteriaceae; genus Escherichia; species Escherichia sp. HH26CH. The sequence goes on along the minus strand of NZ_VNXM01000067.1, from coordinate 11,825 downwards.
TACAGCATGATGAGAGCGGCAAAAGCAAACTACACTTATGCTTCATTCGATGCACATTTGCAGAAGGTTGCAGCTATGAAGCCAACGATGCTACTCATGATTACCGTATTCCTGACTTTCCCAGCCATTTCTCAGGCCGAGTCGCCATTCAGTTCTCTACAGTCGGCAAAAGAAAAGACCACGGTATTGCAAGATTTACGTAAAATTTGCACGCCACAGGCGTCATTATCAGACGAAGCGTGGGAAAAATTAATGTTGTCTGATGAGAGTAACAAACAACATATCCGCGAAGCTATTGTGGCGATGGAGCGTAATAATCAGAATAACTACTGGGAAGCGCTGGGTAAGGTGGAATGCCCGGATATGTGAATTTCGCACACCTCCGCGCTCAGGCCAGCAGCCACTGACGTACACTCGCACATCAGTAAATCACCTGCTTTTTCAAATTCCAATCAGAATTGAACCCGTTCATCAGGATTGTGGATAAAATTCCCTCTACATTATTTTCATTTCATCACATAGAAAATCTTATCTCATTGAAACAATACTTGTTTTTAATGCAGAAAAGGAAGTCCAACGGATGGGCATAAAAATGAGCGAATTTTGATATCACCACCCTCTAAAAAATGGTGAAGTCTGAACAAAGAATGTTCGAAAGGAGAGAGTAGAGATGGAAAGCGCAAATCTGGATTTAGAAGAAAATAAAGAAATTGCCAGTAAGTTCGAACGTGCACTAGGTATGGGAGCAACGCTTGCAGAACTGCATGGCATAACCCCGGATACCCTTGAAGGCGTTTATGCTTACGCTTATAACTTTTATGAAAAAGGAAGACTTGACGAAGCTGAACTCTTTTTTAAATTTCTCTGTATTTATGATTTCCAAAATTATAATTATTTAAAGGGATATGCCGCCGTCTGTCAGTTGAAGAAAGAATATCAAAAGGCATTCGACATGTATCATATCTGTTTGATGCTATCTCCCGATAACGATTTCTCTTTGGTTTATTATATGGGCCAATGCCAGATGGGCTTAAAAAACATTAAAATGGCCACGGAGTTATTTAATACAGTCGTAACCTACAGTCAAAATGAAAAAGTTAAAGAGATGGCTAATGCTTATCTTGAACTCTTGACAGCCAATTCCGAAGAGGAAGTTCAAACAGAGTGAGTCGGCAAAATGAACATAAACGTAAAAAAATCTTCTTTTACGCCTGAAGAAGCAACCAAGAAATATAAAGAGGAAGCAACAATTGATTTAAAAAACAACCATGCCAATAAAATAAATGAGAAGAATAACAATAAACACATTGCTTATTTTCCCGTTGATGCCATTTTAGATGGAAATAAACATCTGCCATGAGTTAAATAATAAACAGTTAATTAAGCCAGATGATAGCTTAAAAAGGAGGTGAATTATGTCGGCACCGATTACGGGACAGACGATCACGTTTGAACAAATCAGCGAAACATTGCGTACACAATATAGCGATGAGGAAAAAAGACTGCAGGACAGCAACAAAACGCAAGTTGATCCCATGCGGCTTAATAAAAATCCGAAGTCCCTTGATAACGATATTCGCGCTCGTCTTGAAAACAAACCTATGCTTGCTCCGCCTGAAATGCAGGTTTCAGATTCAGACAACGCCACTACAGCAAAGACGAACGATGCCCGCCTGACGATGATTTTGGGTAATTTATCAGGCATTGCCGATCAGGATATTACTACACGCTTGCATAATAACCTGGACAACACCCTGCTTCGACACGAAATGGCACATAATAAGTTTCGTGAATTAAGTGACGCTTACTCCTCGTCATTAGATTCCGCGCAAAAAGCCGACGACATCATGCATCAGGCCAATAATAATTACAATGCGGTCGATAAAAAGGTGCAATCGCTGGAGAAAAAAGTCAATACATTGAATCAAGAGCTGTCGCAACTGCAACCTGACGATCCGCAATATAATAAAGTACTGACGCAAAAAAATGCGGCTGAAAAAACACTCGCGCTGTCATTACAAAAAAAATCGTTAGCTGAGAAATCGTTAAATACAGCCATTATGGATGCTGATGCTGCGATCGGCCAAAGTATGGAAGTTTTTGACGAAATTCAACAGCAAGAACAGATTAATAACTTCACCACCAATATTTGCCTGACACAGGAAAACCAGAAAAACAGAAACGCGACAGCCACATTTATCCTTTTGATTACCTCAGTAATGGAAGTTATTGGCGATACAAATTGCGAATCTATTAAAAATCAATCTGAGGTAATGAAAGAAATCAACCATGTCAGGGAAAATAAACTCAATGAAACAGCACATAAATATACTACCACGACTAAAGTTTTAAAAATAGTTAATGAGTGTGTAACTGTAGTTACCTTTGCCGTAAGCGCAGTCTTAATTGTTGTTGGTCTTCTTGCTGCAGTTCCAAGTGGTGGTTCAAGTATTGCGGGTGCATTGGCACTTATTGGAGGAATAGCGGGCGCAGTAGTATTAGGTGTAGATATCACTTGTCAAATCGCTCTGGGCACCACGGCTACCGGCTGGATTTTAGGGAAAGTTGTAGAAGGTCTTTCGGCTGCGATTAAAACAGTTGATCCCACTCTGCTCGCAATCACCGCGCTTCTGGACGTTATTGGTGTCGATCAAGATACGATTGAACTGGTTAAAAGTATTTACGCAAGTGCAGCCGCTTCTATTGTCATGGCGACAGTAATGATTGGTGCAGCTGTAATATGTTCTGTAGCAATAGGGGCCGTTGTTTCTGCATTATCAAAAACAGCCGCCGAAGAAGTCACCAAAGAAATAACAAGCACTATAAAATCAACCATTGAATCAATTATTAATTCAGTTTCAAAAAATATTATAAAGGTATTAGACAGCGTATGCAGCGTGCTACAAACATCAGCCGTAGTGTTGAAGTTGATTGCCAAAATAAGTAATGGCCTGGAGAAAATAGGCTTACTCATCTGTGCAATAGCAACATCGACGATGAATTGTTTTGTTGCTGGAAACTCTGCCGACATGGCAATTTTACAACAGGACATGAGTAATCTATCAAAAACGCGTGAACAAATGCTTTCAGTATTGCAAAGGGTGGATAAAACCGTCGAACAAGAGGTAAGCCAGATGGTACGAGTATTACAACACCGAACTGAAGCCTTAAAATTTGCTTCCCATTCTATCGTATAAGAGGGTTTTAACATGGCCACCTATGAAATTAAAAATGCGTCCAGCACATCTAATATTAACAGTCTTGATAAAACAATCTTTGATAGAGATTATAGTAAAAAAAACAACATACCAAATGATAATAAAATTGTGCAATACTATAACCTTAAAGATATTAATCATGACATAAGCTCTCAGTTTATAATATTAAAAAATACAGACAGAGAAGTCTGTCCGGAACTAAGAGTAAAACTATTGGATAATCTTAATTACTCAAGGAGTACGCTAGATAATTTGAGGGGTGACCTTGACCAAGCTACAATTTCATCCAGTCAATCCAGCAGTTCTGCAGAACAGAGTTCTATTAAAATATCTAAATATAATATCCTTGATATGCTAGATAATTTGACCATGCGACAACAGGCTGTTATGGAGGAATTTTTAAGGGTATTCACATCAATGTATAAAGCCTCTGCTATGTCTGAGGCTATTATGAGCAACGTTTTTGAACAACTTGTCCAGTATCAGAAAACAGAAACCGTACACGCTACAATGGCAAGTTCGGCTGGTGTTCTTGCCGGGTCAACAGTTGGCGCAGCCGGAGCTGCAGCATCTGTTGTAGCAAATTTCAGAAGCCCTCCCGAAAAGATGCAAACCCTTACACCTGATCAGAAGCACACTATCAGTGGAACTGATGATAAAACACAGCGAGGATTAAAAAGGGAAGTTCAAGATCAACAAGCTTATCTCAAGCAAATAGATGAAGAAATAAAAACAACAACGAAAGATACAACACTTGATGAAGAACAAAAAGAAGAGACCCTGAAATATTACGATAAAGAAAAAGAAACTACGGAAGAAAAGATTAGAGATAAAAACGAGCGTATTAGTATAAAACATAACAAAAGATATAATAAATATTTTACTATAGGTAAAGCAGATGTACTTTCACAGCTTGTTAATCAATCAACTCAAGCATCACTTAGAATTCTAGAAAGTACTACTCATGCAGAAAAAGAAATTGTTGAGCAAGCTAAAAATGTGATGCATTCAGTTATGAGTAGCTATCTGGATCAAATTAATCGTGATGTTCAAGGAAGAGATCAGGCACTCAATTTATTACAGCAAATAATACAAACCATTATTGATACTGATAGTGCTATCGTTCAAGGCATTCGCTCATAAATTATTGCAATAATAGTTAATTATATTTAAGGAGGAATGACACATGATTAATAAAGATAATAATTTAAATATAGATATTTTACGTCAGCAGAATGCAAACATTCCTCTTAAAGAGGCATCCTCGCAAAGTGAGGAGCCTCATCAACTGGAAAACAGCAAAAGCGAGGGTAATTTGTATAACAGCGCCAGTAAGGATAATAATATTGGCGCTATGCTCAAGAAAGATGTTGAAAAACTATCAACTTTAGTCAGTGAACGTAGCCCGCGAAATGAAGACTGGAAATGCCAGCATGACATACAACTTAACTTCGTTAAAAACTTGCTCAGAAATTTCCCTGCTGAAAACCTGACAGAGCAAGGATCTGCACTTTTACACGAAAGTTATTTGCTGATAAAAAACGTTCTGCATCTTACAGAAAATGTTAATACTATTGACGGAAAATTAAAGGATCCCGATAAAATATTGACCCTGCATAACTCTGTGAGAAAAACCCTGGCTAACGTTGCTCACAACACAACCGGGTCAAGTGCAATGGCAATGACCAAAGGAACCTTAACTCACGCTATCGCTTTTTTAGATAGTTTTGTGCCTGAAATGAGAAGTTCAGCAACCAGCAGTACTTTAACGGCCAGTAGTTCAAACGAATTTAAAAGTGATAAATATATATGCAGTGATATTGCTGATTTGATGAGTGTGCTCGGTAGCGACTACCTCGAAATTTATGCGAATAGCGTTGAGATAATGAGCGCATACTGGCAGGACTTCAGTGAACATATCCAAAGCAATATGGGAAAATGGACTCACTCTAATAAAAAAGGCGATGCGATAATTTTTGATGTCAATGCATTTCAAAAGGCCTTGATGCATTTTTATTATATCGATAAATATCCTAATGGTGATTTCCACTATCATTACAATCCAGACTATGTTTTATACCCTCCGGCACCTGCTGACAAAATTGGTGTTCCATTGGAAGAAGCAGAAAAATGGTGCGCCGCTTTAGGACTTCCGGTAATTCCACCCGATCCCAAACACCGCACACCTTCTCCGATTGTCGAAGTTGAACCACAAGGTAGCGGTTTATATGTTATTATTCCCAACCCTCAGATTATTGACAGTATGAGTCAATCTTCAGATTCAATGGTGCACAGGGATAATAAAGGGAAGGAAAAAAATATATCTAAAGAATTCACCGGTTATGAAATAAGCACAGCTGAATACCAGGCATGGTTAGCGGGTTATAATGGGCAAGCAGAAAACATGAAAACCGATGTACAGGTTATCACGACTAAATACAGCACAGCCAACTCCACCTACGATACGATTATAAAATTATTATCGTCAACCATTACAGCATTATTTGATTCAGCGAAAGATTATTTACGTTTCTGATTAAGTAACGCCAAATATTATAGTCCACTATCTGGTCTCGTAAAATGGGACCAGCGTTTCATATTATTAAGCATCAGCTTTCATTCATTTCTTCATCACAATCTTACAAAATGAGCGTTTTTTGATAGAGCAATTCTGCCAATACTTTATTTTATATTGATCAAATTAATACTATGAATAGAGAAAACGGAAGGAGCGTTCTATGCAACTGCAACATGGAAAAAATAATACACAACAATATATATTTGGCGACTTTGTATTAAAAAACAATGGAATATTATTATTCAAAAACAAAGAATATCATATTCCCCCGAAAGAACTTGGCGTTATTATTCTATTACTTAATGCTGACGGTGAAATTGTTAGCAAAGAAGAGATTATTGATAAGGTCTGGAGCGCAAGTGTTGCCAGTGATGAATCTTTAACACGGTGTATTTATGCATTGCGCAAACTTTTGCATGAGAATAAACAGTGTAAGTATATCGAAACGGTCTATGGTCGTGGATACCGTTTTACTGTACCCATTGTGATTGTAACCGATAATGAACCGGTAAAGTCGACTACCACTCTTGCTGTTTTTCCATTTCGTACTGAAGGTTCGATCAATGTTCTAAAACTGCATTACGAACTTGTGCAGGGCCTTTCAAAATATGCTTTTTGTGGTTTAGATATTTTACCTGCCTCGGTAACGAATGAGGCAAGCGATTTTTCTACTATCCATCAGTTTATTAATAAAACAGGCCCAGAATATTACATTATGGGTCAGGTCGTTCACTATGGTAAAAACTGGCGTTTATTTATTGAATTAATTCATGCCAGAACGCATAAGTTGATTGATCATCAAAGTATTGATTTTAACCCCGACAATCCTCTTTCCGTATTATTATCACAAGTAATTAATATTCTTATTGAAAAAATACCCAATATTAATTTTAAATCTATTAATACACAACAAATGCCATCTCTGGATTCTGCTGTTATGTATATGAATGGCAGAATGGAAATGTACCGTTATACACCAGATAGTTTGAAACGAGCGTTAGTAATATTTAGAGATTGTGTGAGTACGCAACCACAAAATACCTTGCCCTACTGCTGTCTGGCGGAATGCCATATATCATTGGCACTCCTTGGGCTCAGTGAACAAAAGCAAGCTATAAAAACAGCAATAACAGCCATAGAAAAGGCTCTGGAAATTAACCCTTCAAATTCTCAGGCATTAGGATTGCTAGGTTTAATCAGTGGGCTAAAAGATGAACATTCAGTGTCTAATGTGCTATTTAAACAAGCACATTTACTCAAACCTAATTCACCAGACGTTTATTATTATCAGTCGCTGCTATGTTTTTTGAACGGCGACCTTGCAAGAGCATTTAATTTAATAGAAAAAAGCATTACTCTTGAGCCCAATAAAATGGGTATAAGTGTTCTTAAACTAATTATACTTTATTACACATCATCACTCGATAACGCGATATCTTTTGCGTTAAATCTTAACAGTCAAAACACCTGTAATAATCCAATTATTACCTCTATTCTGGCTATGTTCATGGCACTGAAAGGACATAATGACAAAGCCAAAAGTTTATTGCTTAAACTTGATCCTGAGCATGATCTTGATTACAGCTGTGTTAACTCGCTTTATACAAAGTTTTTGATCTATGGTGCATCTATAAAAAATGACATTATGAAGTTGTTGGCTAATATTAACACCAACAAAATAAATGGTGTGATTTTGCCATTAATTTACACTGTTTATGGTAAAAAAGAATATGAAAAGCGCTGGCAACAATTAGTTAAAGACAATGATTTATGGTCAAATGTTTTGCTTCACGACCCTCGTTTGCTCAATGTAAAAAATGAATTTAATACTATCAGTGCGATGCGTACTTCTGCGTAAGAACGAAGAGAAATTGCCCTGCTGATGCAGGGCAATTTAGTAGTTATTTCGTTAAAAATATCTCACACACAAACCAGAAGACTTTCCTGATCCTGGTGTTGATATACCAGTTTCAGGATTGAATTTCTCGTGAACCCCTATAAGTACAGTACTTGTCCAGTAATCCGTACTGCTAAATGTACTGCCATAAGCTTTCAAATTACCATATTCTCCCCACAACGTACCTACTTTTCGTGGAACTACACCACTACTTGGTCGCTGCGCTAATTCTAAAGATGACGCCACTTGTCCATAGCTATTGCATGATGCATTTATAATATCCCAAGTGTTATTACTGGCAGCACCTAAACTAGTAAACCATTTTTTCATCTTGAATTTGAATACAACATTATTCCCTTTACCATCTTTTGGTTTCCCGGTAATAGTGATTTCACTATTTAGGGGCAGACTTATTGTGACTTCTCCATTATTGTTAACATTAATACCATAGATGCCTGCCGTCCAATCATAATCTGTATTCTTCATATTATGGGTTAATACTAAGGTGAATTTAGCCCCATCAAATCCTGTTTCAGGAAAACCATCTATCGCCCTGAATATTGCACCATTCACACTCAGAGAATCGACTACTACAAAAGGAAGGATGGTATAGGAAGGTTGCCCGTTTACACGCCAACCGTTAATCTGCAGAAATGAATTTAAGTTCTCTCCTTCTTTGTAGGCCATATAGGTACGCTCATATATGCCATCACCCAAATATATCCATTTAGCCCCTTCTTTCTTCTCCACATTTTGTAAGTACACTGCATTATCCAGCAAATCCAGACCGTTATCCAACGGGTTACCAAAATCATCAGCTAATAAAACACTGACAGGTAAATCCGCCCCAACAACCACAACATCATCTCTTATACGAAGCTGTGAACCATGCGGACTCGCTTCACCCGGTTTAATAGTATAATTATTTGAATAATTGGCATCGCTCCAACCAACCATCTTCAGTTGTGCATTCAAATTCACTTCCGCGAAATGCGCCATATACTGTCTTTGATATTGCCCATTGCCGTTGTATATCCAATTATTACCCTGGATAGGATCTGCATTCCTGACTTTTACGTTTTCCTCATTAAGCTGAGCGACACCATCAGTAATAAAGTTACCCTGAGCATCACTAAGTACAACAGTCACCGTTATGCTCTCCCCAGCGATATATACCGTTTTGTCCGTGATAATCGTGGACTGAGTTTTTGCTGCTGCACCTGGTTGTATCCCGTATAGCGCGGAATCAATCTCCGTTGCCCATGTTTTTAATTTCAGACTGGCAACCAAATTTTTCTCGGCAAACCATGCTGTCCAGATCATGGTATATTCACCATTATTCTGTTCGACCCATTGCATCGAATCGGGGACTGCGCCGCCCACCGTAAAATTATCGATATATGATTCGATAACTCCTGATGTCAGCCCTAAAGCCGGGTTACCAAACTCATCCCGCAACGTTACTGTGACAGTTAATGACTCCCCGGCGATATATGTCGTTTTATCTGTCCTGATGGCTGAATTTGTTTGCACCGGAGCACCACTGTGGATGGAATAACTCTCTGATTGTTTACTGCTGCCCCACTCAGGCAAAGTCAACGTCGCGTGGTGAGAGTCTCCCGCCATTTGCGCCGACCATGTAGCAGTATAAACACCGGCGGTTTCAGACCATCCTCCTGAACGTACGGCTCCTTCCACTATTACGTTATCACCAGACAGTAAGGACTCGCCCCCTTCAACCAGGTTACCGTGCGCGTCTTTCAGCGTCACGGCGACGGTTATAGTGTCGCCAGCGGTGTAGACGTTTTTATCCGTAGCGATAGTTGATGTGGCTTGCGCCGGAGAACCGGACTGTATGTCATAGCGATCTGACGTTACACCATCACTCCACGTCTGCAATTGCAGGTTGGCGTGCTGATTGGTACTGGCAATCGTCGCCATACGGGTTGTGGTATACACGCCACCTGATTCAACCCAGCTTCCCGTTTCTGACGGGTCGGTGCCAGCCACCGTAAGCACACCATTAGCGGCTAACTGTGAAGCTGCACCGGTTACCAGATTATCGAACACATCCCGGAGCGTTACCGTGATGGTGATTGTCTCTCCAACCGTATAGTTCGACTTATTTGTTTCAACGGTTGAAGTGAGCTGCGATGCATCACCCGGTACAAAGGTGACGTTCTGGCTCAGGCTGCTGCTGTTGATGCTGGCAGTGACAGTACTGGCTCCCGCCGTCTGGCTGGTGACACTGATCTCCACCGTGCCGTCCGGCTCTGTGATTACCGTCGGGGCAGTCGTTGCGCCGTTGTCCGCCAACACGCTGACTGTCTGCCCGGCAAGCGCATTACCGAACGCATCGGTGACCCTCGCCCGCAGCATATTCGCCATTGCACCGTCTGCCACTGAGTTATCCCGGGTGACTACCAGATCCGCTATCTGCGCCGTCCTGACATCGGCGATAAACGTCACGGTCCGGCTCAGGCTGCTGCTGTTGATGCTGGCGGTGACTGTACTGGTGCCCGCCGTCTGGCTGGTGACACTGATCTCCACCGTGCCGTCCGGTTGCGTGGTGACCGTCGGAGCGACCGTTGCGCCATTGCCTGCCGTCACGCTGACCGTCTGCCCGGCAAGTGCATTCCCGTTAGCATCGGTGACCTTCACCCGCAGCGTGTTCGCCATTGCGCCGTCAGCCACTGAGTTATCCTGCGTCACCTCCAGACTCGCGATCTGCGCCGTGCTGACATCGGCGATAAACGTGACGTTCCGGCTCGCGGTACTACTGTTGATACTGGCGGTGACCGCACTGGTGCCCGCCGTCTGGCTGGTGACACTGATTTCCACCGTCCCGTCCTGCCCTGTGATGACAGTCGGAGCGACCGTTGCGCCGTTGCCTGCCGTCACGCTGACCGTCTGCCCGGCAAGCGTATTACCGAACGCATCGGTCACCCTCGCCCGCAGCGTGTTCGCCGTCGAACCATCTGCCACGGCGTAATCCTGCGTCACTTCCAGCACCGCGATCTTCGCCGTGCTGACATCAGCAATAAACGTCACGTTCTGGCTCAGAGTGCTGTTGTTGATGGTTGCGGTAACTGTACTGATGCCCGCCGTCTGGCTGGTGACGGAGATTTCCACGGTGCCGTCCGGCCCGGTGATAACCGTCGCGGCAACCGCTGCCCCGTTGTCCGCTGAGACGCTGACCGTCTGTCCGGCCAGCGCATTGCCGAACGCGTCGGTGACTTTCACCCGCAGCGTGTTCGCCGTCGAACCGTCTGCCACTGAGCCGTCCTTAATGACCACCAGATCCGCGATCTTCGCGGTGCTGACATCCGGGATAAATGTCACGTTCTGGTTCAGAATGCTGTTGCTGATGCTGGCAGTGACCGTACTGATGCCCGCCGTCTGGCTGGTGACGGTGATTATTGCCGCGCCGTCCGGCCTGGTGATAACCGTCGCGGCAACCGCTGCACCGTTGCCCGCTGAGACGCTGACCGTCTGTCCGGCCAGCGCATTGCCGAACGCGTCGGTGACTTTCACCCGCAGCGTGTTCGCCATCGCACCATCTGCCACTGAGCCGTCCTTGATGACCACCAGATCCGCGATCTTCGCCGTGCTGACATCAGCAATAAACGTCACGTTCTGGCTCAGAGTGCTGTTGTTGATGGTTGCGGTAACTGTACTGATGCCCGCCGTCTGGCTGGTGACGGAGATTTCCACGGTGCCGTCCGGCCCGGTGATAACCGTCGCGGCAACCGCTGCCCCGTTGTCCGCTGAGACGCTGACCGTCTGTCCGGCCAGCGCATTGCCGAACGCGTCGGTGACTTTCACCCGCAGCGTGTTCGCCATCGCACCATCTGCCACTGAGCCGTCCTTGATGACCACCAGATCCGCGATCTTCGCCGTGCTGACATCAGCAATAAACGTCACGTTCTGGCTCAGAGTGCTGTTGTTGATGGTTGCGGTAACTGTACTGATGCCCGCCGTCTGGCTGGTGACGGAGATTTCCACGGTGCCGTCCGGCCCGGTGATAACCGTCGCGGCAACCGCTGCCCCGTTGTCCGCTGAGACGCTGACCGTCTGTCCGGCCAGCGCATTGCCGAACGCGTCGGTGACTTTCACCCGCAGCGTGTTCGCC
>NZ_VNXM01000021.1:0-293 GCF_009820205.1 Escherichia sp. HH26CH | reverse complement strand
TTATCTTCATGGTAGGTCCGTCCCGTGACGATGGGCTGGTCCGGGTCTCCGTTCAGAAAATCAACAATCACCTCCTGACCCACCCGCGGTATCGCCAGGTTACCAAACCCCGGCCCCGCCCACGCCTGCGATACCCTAACCCAGCACGAACTCGCCTCCGTTGCCGGGTTATACCTGTCCCAGTGAAACTGCACTCGCACACGTCCGTGTTCGTCGCAGAAGATTTCCTCGCCCGCAGGCCCGGTGACAATGGCGCTCTGTGGCCCGTCCACCTTCGGTTTGCTCTGCAGCCG
>NZ_VNXM01000044.1:0-138384 GCF_009820205.1 Escherichia sp. HH26CH | reverse complement strand
TTTTTCGTCTTGCGACGTTAAGAATCCGTATCTTCGAGTGCCCACACAGATTGTCTGATAAATTGTTAAAGAGCAGTGCCGCTTCGCTTTTTCTCAGCGGCGCGGGGTGTGCATAATACGCTTTCCCGCTTCAGAGTCAAGCATTTTTTTGCTTTTCTCTGTCGAGATTCTCAGGAGAATCTCGCTGACCCGGCGGCGTGTTTGCCGTTGTTCCGTGTCAGTGGTGGCGCATTATAGGGAGTTATTCCGGCCTGACAAGAGGAAATTTAAAATAATTTTCCGACCGCGCAACATTCAACCAAATCAGTCTAAAACTGCCAGTTTTTCGAGCGTTTCGAAGCCGTAGCGCTGTAAAACGGGCAATAATTGTTCAGCTTCTGGCGTCATTGCCATACAAAAGGCAATATTCACATCGGCGGATTTTGCATCCGGGGCTTCATGTTCTAACAACCAGGCCGTTCGGCGAGCAATCGCTGCGCCAGAATCCACCAGCCGTGTTCCCTCTGGCAGCACTTGTAACAGTTCTTCTTGTAGTAGAGGGAAGTGGGTACACCCCAGAACAACGGTATCTGGTGGCTCTTTCATTCTTAACCACGGGCGCAAGATACGCTTTAGTGCATCCAGAGAAACATCTTCGCCATGCAGCTTCGCTTCAGCCAACTCAACCATCTCTGCCGAGCCCAGCATTTCTATCTGGCATTCATTAGCGAAACGCGCGATCAGCTCATGAGTATAAGAACGTTTAACTGTTCCGCGGGTTGCCAGTAATCCGACAATGCCATTTGCCGTCAGACGTGCAGCAGGTTTAATCGCCGGCACGACACCAACAACCGGGAAGTCGAACTTTTCGCGTAATGCAGGAAGTGAAACGGTACTGGCGGTGTTGCAAGCGACCACTGCCAGCGCAAGGGGATAGCGTTCTTGCACTGCGGTGACAATTGCCACCACTCGCTCAACAATAAACTCTTCGCTTTTTTCGCCATAAGGGAAAGCGACGTTATCGAAAGCATAAATGTAATGGAGATCCGGCAAGAGATGCCGGATCTCGTCATAGACCGACAACCCACCGACGCCGGAGTCAAACACCAGCACGGTGGGACGTGGTTCAGAAGGTGTAGCTGCCAGACAAGGTGTATTCCCGTCCTGCAGTTTGGTAGCCATAGACTGTCTCATAATCTTTGTCGAACAGGTTGGCTATTTTACCACGAACTGTCAGGTGAGAGGTGACCGGATACGCAACCGCAAGATCCCACAAGCTCACACCGCCCATTTTAACGGTTTGATAAGGATAAGATGAGTAATCCTTATCATAGCGAGTGCCTAAATACTGATAAGTAATACCCCAGTCGAAGTCATACAACTGCCAGTCGAGCTGGTATTTCATCTGCTGTTTAGCACGGCGTAACAACGGCGTGTCGGTAATTGCATTGCGCGCATCGACATAATCATAACTCACAGTATGCGTCAGTGGTCCGGTATCAAAATTGGCGGTCGCCTCGACGCCCTTAATCCGCGCTTTCCCTTCGTTGTAATATTTCAGGGTGTGATCATCATAATCTATCAAGTCACTGACATCGTTACGATATCCGGAAATACGCCAGTTCACCCCAGCGGTTAAGCCTTCAAACGCGCCTTCCCACTGTTTGCTTTTCTCCGGGTCCAGATTCGGATTTCCGTAGAAGCCATACAGTTGTCCAAGATTTGGTGCCTTATAAGATGTCCCGTAGGAAGCAATGAAGCGATAGCCTTCGATGAATTCCCAACCAGCGCTGGTTTGCCAGGTTCCATGACGACCAAACTGTGAGTTATCGTCGCTGCGTGCTGCGCCTTCAAAGGTAAAATCGCCGACTTGTTGCAGCCCGGTCAGATAGATGCCGGTATTACGTTGATCATATCCATCCTCAACGTAACCTGTACCCGGCGTCGTAGTCTGTTTCTGCCAGTCGACACCCGCACCAATACTACCGTGACCAACGATGACATTGTTTGCCCACTGGACGGTGTATTGCTTCATCTCATCAAGCGTCGCCGACGAATCATAACGACCATAATGCGGATCGTAGTTGTAATCTTTGCTATGGCTATAGCTGGTAATGAGTTGTGATTTAATCAGTTCGCCGTTATAGCGCAGCCCGGCGTCCCAACTTTGGCTATAGAGTTTACGGGTATCGAGCAACGGTGAGCCGGGAGAATAATATGCGTCATAATTGGTACGGTTATCATAGCCATAGCCGCGCACAAAACCGCTCCAGACATCAGTAAAGTTATGCTCCAGCGCGCCATAAAGCGTTTTACTTAAAAAACCATCGTTATCTGGCTGAGCTTGCGTTCCGGTATTACCATAGGCAACAACATCATAACCATGAGTATGGGCATAATCGCCCAACAGCGTTACCCGTGTCTTATCCCCCAGTTGTTGCTGCGTAGAGACATCATAGTTCTGATAACTATTGCTTCCCCACCCTGCTGAAATTTCCGTTCCGGGTTGATCGCGCGTCGTGATGATATTCACGACCCCACCTATTGCATCGGAACCATAGACGGCGGAGCGCGGCCCACGGATATATTCAACACGCTGGACAAGCGCAATAGGGAACTGGCTAAGGTCGGCAGAACCACTCACCCCCGCCAGATTCAGGCGTACGCCATCAATTAACACCAACACATGACTGGCATTTGTACCGCGAATAAAAATAGATGAGAGCTGACCTGAACCGCCGTTTTGGGTGATATCGACACCCGGAAGACGGCGCAGCACATCATTGACCGAGGTCGACTGCCAGCGGTCGATATCCTGACGCGTCACAACGGTGGTTGGTGCAAGCACAGTGCTGCGCGGCTGTTCAAAACGGTTAGCAGTAACGACGAGAGTATCCGGGCTGGTATCCTGTGCCCAAGCGGAAAATGCCGTGACGGAACACGCCGTCAGCAGCGAAGCTTTTTTAATCATTGTAAAGCATCCACAATAGAAGAAGGATGCCGCAGGCTTCATCAATATTACGCGATGATGAGAACCAGATGCGACGTTAGCCGGCAGGTCTTCGGGCTTGGAGGGGTATATAAAATACTAAGAGATGATGACTTCCCACCGGATGGCAGTGTCCGCATAACGCAATCATCGCACCTTTCCTTACCGCTGCGCGTCAGCTCCAGATTTGCACTGGATTCCCTATTAACTCACAGGACCGGCGAGTGGATGCTACAGGTTGTAACAAGTTGCTGTCCAGACGTAGCTCACAAATAGGAATACATCAAGATCTGGACATCTGATGAGCAATCCCTACAATCGCCGCGTACATTTCATTTTCAGGATACATCATGACCCCCGAACACCTTCCAACAGAACAGTATGAAGCGCAGTTAGCCGAAAAAGTGGTACGTTTGCAAAGTATGATGGCGCCGTTTTCTGACCTGGTTCCGGAAGTGTTTCGCTCGCCGGTCAGTCATTACCGGATGCGTGCGGAGTTCCGCATCTGGCACGATGGCGATGACCTGTACCACATTATTTTTGATCAACAAACCAAAAGCCGCATCCGTGTAGATAGTTTCCCCGCCGCCAGTGAACTTATCAACCAGTTGATGACGGCGATGATTGCGGGTGTGCGTAATAATCCCGTTCTGCGCCACAAGCTATTCCAGATTGATTACCTCACCACGCTGAGCAATCAGGCGGTGGTTTCCCTGCTGTACCATAAAAAGCTGGATGACGAATGGCGTCAGCAGGCGGAAGCTCTGCGCGATGCGTTGCGCGCACAAAATCTGAATGTGCATCTGATTGGTCGGGCAACGAAAACCAAAATCGCGCTGGATCAAGATTACATCGACGAACGTCTGCCGGTCGCAGGGAAAGAGATGATCTACCGTCAGGTAGAAAACAGCTTTACCCAGCCGAACGCGGCGATGAATATTCAGATGCTGGAATGGGCGCTGGACGTCACCAAAGGCTCAAAAGGCGATTTACTGGAGCTGTACTGCGGCAACGGTAACTTCTCATTAGCCCTGGCGCGCAATTTTGATCGGGTATTAGCCACCGAAATCGCCAAGCCTTCGGTCGCTGCCGCGCAATACAACATTGCCGCTAACCATATTGATAACGTCCAAATTATTCGTATGGCGGCAGAAGAATTTACTCAGGCGATGAATGGTGTGCGCGAGTTTAATCGCCTGCAAGGGATCGACTTAAAGAGTTATCAGTGCGAAACCATTTTTGTCGACCCACCGCGCAGCGGTCTGGACAGTGAAACCGAGAAAATGGTGCAGGCGTATCCACGTATTCTGTATATCTCCTGCAATCCGGAAACGTTATGCAAGAATCTGGAAACATTAAGCCAGACGCACAAGGTTGAACGTCTGGCTCTGTTTGATCAGTTCCCCTACACGCACCATATGGAGTGCGGCGTATTACTGACCGCGAAGTAAAATCTATGCCGGATGCGCCAGCATCCGGCATGATACCGATTACTCAGCAACTTCCTGCTTACGGTTACGCATCTTCGCGCCAATCCAGAACACCATAATGACGGACAGTACTGCCGGGAAGAAGTTAGAGCCGATATCCGGATATTCCGCACGAACTACCGTGCTGTACAGCAGTACGCCGAGAATAAAACAAGCAGCAGCCAGACCCGGCAAGCCTACCGGCATAGTGCGATTAAGATAACGTTGATGCAGGCAGTAAACTGTCAGCACCAGGGAAATAATCGGGAATACAGAAAATGGCACAATGGAGCTAAACAGCGCTGCGAAAGTACCATTAATCGATAAGCCAGCCACCAGCGCCAGCAGCAGCGTACCTCTATCTTGATTTGCTTGTTTCATTACTCGTCCTTCACATTTCCCGGAATAATTGCGGTTTTCTCTTGTTCACGGCGATACCAGTAATAAGCCCCTTTCGAAATCATTCGCAGTTGCAGTACCAGTCGCTCTTCTAATTGCCGACGTTGTTCGACGCCGACGTCCAACGCCTCGGCACCCGCACTGAAGACAATCGTCACCATGGCTTCGGCTTGCGCTTCAGTAAACGCACGCGGCATATGGTTTTCGAGTTCCAGATAGTCCGCAAGTTCCGCAATGAAGTGCTGAATTTCACGCGCAACGGCGGCACGAAACGCAGCGGAGGTGCCGGAGCGTTCCCGCAATAATAACCGGAAGGCGTTAGGATTATTACCGATGAACTCCATAAATGTGGAGACCGAGGTGCGGATCACACTCCCGCCTTTGGCGATACGCTGACGCGCCTGGCGCATGAGTTGGCGCAGCATTAAACCGCTCTCATCAACCATGGTCAGACCGAGTTCGTCTACGTCGCGAAAATGCCGGTAAAAAGAGGTGGGAGCAATGCCCGCTTCACGCGCCACTTCACGCAAACTCAGGCTGGCGAAGCTGCGTTCAGCACTTAATTGGCTAAATGCGGCTTCCACCAACGAACGGCGGGTTTTTTCTTTTTGTTGCGCTCTTACGCCCATCACGATGTCTGAATCCTTGCCAAAAGTACTGCTGGCACTATACCAGAGAATGAACATACTGGATTGCTCCAGTGTTGTGAATGAACCGTAACGCAATAAAACATATTTACTGCAATTCTTTGGCCGGTTCTTTTACGTACAACGGAAACCTGCCACTTAAACGGTGAGTACTGGCGATAAAAATCCAATAAAACGTTCAAGGCAAAAGTAAGAAACAGACAAAGCAAAGGCCGCTCACGATATAGCCAGATAAATGACGGGGATCAATTGGCTTACCCGCGATAAAATGTTACCATTCTGTTGCTTTTATGTATAAGAACAGGTAAGCCCTACCATGCCACATTCCTACGATTACGATGCCATAGTAATAGGTTCCGGCCCCGGCGGCGAAGGCGCTGCAATGGGCCTGGTTAAGCAAGGTGCGCGCGTCGCAGTTATCGAGCGTTATCAAAATGTTGGCGGCGGTTGCACCCACTGGGGCACCATCCCGTCGAAAGCTCTCCGTCACGCCGTCAGCCGCATTATAGAATTCAATCAAAACCCACTTTACAGCGACCATTCGCGACTGCTCCGCTCTTCTTTTGCCGATATCCTTAACCATGCCGATAACGTGATTAATCAACAAACGCGCATGCGTCAGGGATTTTACGAACGTAATCACTGTGAAATATTGCAGGGGAACGCTCGCTTTGTTGACGAGCATACGTTGGCGCTGGATTGCCCGGACGGCAGCGTCGAAACACTAACCGCTGAAAAATTTGTTATTGCCTGTGGTTCTCGCCCTTATCATCCAACAGATGTTGATTTCACCCATCCACGCATTTACGACAGCGACTCAATTCTTAGCATGCACCACGAACCGCGCCATGTACTTATCTATGGTGCTGGAGTGATCGGCTGCGAATATGCGTCGATCTTCCGCGGTATGGATGTAAAAGTAGATCTGATCAACACCCGCGATCGTCTGCTGGCGTTTCTCGATCAAGAGATGTCAGATTCTCTCTCCTATCACTTCTGGAACAGTGGTGTAGTGATTCGTCACAACGAAGAGTACGAGAAGATCGAAGGCTGTGACGACGGTGTGATCATGCATCTGAAGTCGGGTAAAAAACTGAAAGCTGACTGTCTGCTCTATGCCAACGGTCGCACCGGTAATACCGATTCGCTGGCGTTACAGAACATTGGGCTGGAAACTGACAGTCGCGGACAGCTGAAGGTCAACAGCATGTATCAGACCGCGCAGCCGCACGTTTACGCGGTGGGCGACGTGATTGGTTATCCGAGCCTGGCGTCGGCAGCCTATGACCAGGGGCGTATTGCCGCACAGGCGCTGGTGAAAGGAGAAGCCACCGCACATCTGATTGAAGATATCCCTACCGGTATTTACACCATTCCGGAAATCAGCTCTGTGGGCAAAACCGAACAGCAGCTGACCGCGATGAAAGTGCCATATGAAGTGGGCCGCGCCCAGTTCAAACATCTGGCACGCGCACAAATCGTCGGCATGAACGTGGGCACGCTGAAAATTTTGTTCCATCGGGAAACAAAAGAGATTCTGGGCATTCACTGCTTTGGCGAGCGCGCTGCCGAAATTATTCATATCGGTCAGGCGATTATGGAACAGAAAGGTGGCGGCAACACTATTGAGTACTTCGTCAACACCACCTTTAACTACCCGACGATGGCGGAAGCCTATCGGGTAGCCGCGTTAAACGGTTTAAACCGCCTGTTTTAACACTTTATCGAAATGGCCATCCATTCTTGCGCGGATGGCCTCTGCCAGCTGCTCATAGCGGCTGCGCAGCGGTGAGCCCGGACGATAAACCAGGCCAATAGTGCGGCGTGGTTCCGGCTTAATACACGGCAAATAAACAACCCCATCGCGTTTGCGCTCCGGCGGCACAGCCAGTGCAGGCAGTAAAGTGATCCCGCTACCTGCCGCCACCATGTTGCGCAGAGTTTCCAGGCTGGTCGCGCGGAAGTGTGTATCTTCATCCGCCCCGGCTTCAAAGCAGAACCCCATTGCCTGATCGCGCAAACAGTGACCATCTTCCAGCATCAGCAGTTTTTCCCCTGCCAGATCGGCCATCGGTACGCATTCGCGGTTCGCCCACGGGTGATCTTCATAGATAGCCAGCAACATTGGCTCATCAAACAACGGCACTTCAATGAATGCTTCGCTCTCTTTCACCAGCGCGAGGATCACGCAATCGAGTTTGCCGCTGTCCAGTTGCGCCAGTAACTGGTGGGTCTGTGCTTCATGCAGATACATTTCCAGCTTTGGAAAGGTCTGGTGCAGCATCGGGATAATATGCGGTAACAGGTAAGGCCCAACCGTGGGAATCAAACCAATATGCAGCGGTCCGGACATCGTCTCACCCTGCTGGCTTGCCATCTCTTTAAGGACTTTCACCTCACGCAGCACGGTACGCGCCTGATCCACCAGCAGCATTCCCGCCTGGGTGAATAACACTTTACGGCTGGTCCGCTCCAGCAACATCACGCCCAGCTCATCTTCCAGCTTACGAATTTGCCCGCTAAGCGTCGGCTGGCTAACGTGGCAGGAATCTGCCGCACGCCGAAAATGGCGGTGTTCAGCCAATGCCACCAGGTACTCAAGATCACGAATATTCATTATCCATCCTCCATCGCCACGATAGTTCATGGCGATAGGTAGAATAGCAATGAACGATTATCCCTATCAAGCATTCTGACTGATAATTGCTCACAGAAACGGAGCGGCACCTCTTTAACCCTTGAAGTCACTGCCCGTTTCGAGAGTTTCTCAACTCGAATAACTAAAGCCAACGTGAACTTTTGCGGATCTCCAGGATCCGCTTTTTTTTGCCATAAAAAAGCCCGGCGATAAGCCAGGCTCAAATTAGTACATATAAATGTTCTTACTCCAACCGCGCCTGCGCAAAAGCAATCGCCTGCGCCACCTGCTGCGGTGAGACGCCGCCTTTTGCCGCACGCTTGTCGAGGCACGATTGCAGCGACAGAATCGGATACACATCTTCACCAATCACCTGGCTGAATTTCTGCAACTCACTGAGCGGCAGCTCTTCCAGCGGTTTGCCCTGACGAATGGCTTCCACCACCGCTTCACCAACAATATGGTGCGCCTCGCGGAACGGCACACCTTTCGCCACCAGGTAATCCGCCAGTTCAGTGGCGTTCGCATACCCCTGCTGCGCCGCTTCCTGACAACGTGGGCGTTTCACCTGAATCCCGTCCAGCACCAGCGCCGCCATATGCAGGCAGTCCAGCCAGGTATCGAGCGCGTCGAATAAGCCCTCTTTGTCTTCCTGCATATCTTTGTTATAGGCCAGCGGCAGACCTTTCAGCGTCATCATCATGCCGGTCAACGCGCCCTGAACACGACCGCATTTACCCCGAATCAGCTCCAGCGCATCCGGATTTTTCTTCTGCGGCATTAATGATGAACCGGAAGTAACACGATCAGAAAGCTCCACAAAACCCGCTTCGCCGGTGTTAAAGAAAATCAGATCTTCGGCAAAACGCGACAAATGCACCATACCGATAGCGGCGGCAGAAAGCAGTTCCAGCACGTGGTCGCGGTCAGAAACGCTGTCGAGACTGTTACGGGTCGCCGAGGCAAAGCCCAGCCAGCCTGCTAACTGTTCACGGTCGATTTCATAGGCCGTTCCCGCCAGTGCGCCACAGCCTAATGGACTGACATCCAGACGCTTAAGCGCATCCTGCAAACGGCTTTCATCACGCGCCAGCATCTCAACATAGGCCAGGCACCAGTGCGCAAACGTCACCGGCTGGGCGCGTTGCAGGTGAGTGTAACCAGGCATTACCGCGTCCTGATTATTCTGCGCGGTCTCGACCAGAGCGGATTGTAACTGTCGGTTAGCCGTCAGCAACTCGCTAACGGTATCCTTGCACCACAGTTTCAGGTCAGTCGCTACCTGATCATTACGGCTACGCCCGGTATGCAATTTTTTGCCTAACTGGCCCACTTTGTCGATCAGTTTGCCTTCCACCCAGCTATGGATATCTTCGGCGTCGCTTTCAAGAATTTGTTGTGGCCTGGCGCGAACATCTTCCAGCAGCACATTGAGCGCCTCTTCCAGTTGCACCTGTTCTTCTGCGGTTAACACGCCTACCGTTACCAGCGCTTTGGACCAGGCCACAGAGCCAACAATATCCTGCTCCGCCAGACGGTAATCAAAGCGCAGTGAGTCGTTGAATTGTTTAAACCGTTGATCTGCTGCCTGGGTAAAACGCCCGCCCCAAAGTGCCATAACTCTGTTTCCTTATTTTGAAATTCAATGCCAGAAAGCTACGTCTCCGGCCAACAAAACTTAAGCTAAAATCCGCGTACCCATCGGCATACCGTTAAACAGTGCCGGAAGCTGTTCCGCATGACGCCAGGAGGCAATATCTACCGGGCGACCCAGCGTGCGCGCAGCGTCCAGCGCCGCGTTCACTTTCACTATCATGCCGTCAGTAATAATGCCCTGCTCAATCAGTTGTTCTGCTTTCGCTGCGGTCATTTCGGCAATACGTTGCCCTTTGCCGTCGAGAATACCGCTGACATCAGAGAGCAAAATCAGATCCGCGCCCAGCGTTGCCGCCAGCGCCGTCGCCGCCTGGTCAGCATTGACGTTCATCAGTTGCCCTTCGTCCGTTACGCCAATGGAGCTGACCACTGGTAGATAACCGTTTTCCAGCAACGTGTTGATAAGCTTAGGCGAACCAGGCTGCGCCAGTCCAACATGGCCTAACTCTTCATCGAGCTGGGTCACTTTTACGCTGTCGCCGTCACCGAGAAACAAACCTACGGCTGCAATCTGATGTTTCTTCGCCCATGCCAGCAGGGTTTTATTTGCCGTTCCCGCCAGCGCTCCGGTGATAATGTCTATCTGATCCGCAGGCGTCACCCGCAGGCCGTTTTTCTTTTTCACCGGCAGATTCAGTCCTTTCATCAGCTCATCCACCACGCAGCCGCCGCCGTGGACAATCACCAGCGGACGCTGATGTGACTCGCGATAATTCACCAGGGCGCTAAACAGACGTTCCAGCGCCTCTTCACTATCCAGCAGTACGCCGCCCAGTTTGATAATTAATGGATTCATCATTGCACCCCTAAATAAGAGACTGCGTTTCCGCATAGCCGAAACGAATATTGGCGCACTGTACCGCTTGTGCTGCCGCGCCTTTCAATAAGTTGTCTTCGGTCGCCACAATAATCAGATGTTCCCCCTGAACGGCAAAACCGATATCGCAGAACGGCAGCCCGACGACATTTTTCAGCGCCGGAACGCCTTTGTCATACAACCGTACCAGCGGTTTATGGGCATACGCCTGCTGTAACGCTTGCGCGACTTGCGCCTGGTTCACGCCAGGCTTCAGGCGGCAGGTAATGGTTTCGAGAATGCCGCGCGGGAAATTGCCCAGATGCGGGGTAAAAATAACGTCAGCACCGAGATGCGTGGCGATCTCCGGCTGGTGGCGATGGGTAAAGACACCATACGGTTGCAGGCTAACTTCACAAAAACTATTTGAAATCGCTGCCTTACGTCCTGCTCCGCTCACACCACTGGTGGCGTTGATAACCGGCCACTGATTGAGGTCAAGAAGATCGGCATCAATCAACGGTTTCAGCGCCAATTGCGCCGCCGTCGGATAACAGCCAGGCACCGCAATTAAGTTCGCTTCTTTTAATTTATGACCGCACCACTCCGCCAGACCGTAAGCTGCCTGTTCCAACAGTTCCGGGTATTGATGGCTAAAGCCGTAATATTTTTCATAGAAGGTGGCGTCGTTAACACGAAACGCGCCGGAAAGGTCGAACACCACACAGCCCGCTTCAAGAAATTGTGGCGCTAAATCGTGACTAACTTCATGGGCAGTAGCAAGAAACACCACGTCCACCCCTGGGCTAAACTCACTGATATCCGACATCGGCTGCAACGGCAGATCAACGATGCCTTTTAGCTGCGGATGCAAATCGGAGATTAACTTTCCCGCATCATTGCTTTGCGCTGAAACAGTCAAAGCGGTTATGTTCATATGCGGATGGCGATTTACATAGGTCACTAGCTCTGCGCCAGCGTAACCGCTGGCACCCACAATCAGCGTATTCAACATCGGGGCTATTCACCTTCTTATGTCTGGTTGCCTGGTTAAACGTAAAACATTCACCTTACGGCTGGTGGGTTTTATTACGCTCAACGTTAGTGTATTTTTATTCACAAATACTGCATGAATATTGATACTATCATGACCAGAGGTGTGTCAACAATGAAAAACAAATTACCGCCATTTATCGAGATTTACCGTGCTCTGATTGCCACACCTTCAATAAGCGCCACGGAAGAGGCACTCGATCAAAGCAATGCAGATTTAATCACTCTGCTGGCGGACTGGTTTAAAGATTTGGGCTTCAATGTGGAAGTGCAGCCCGTGCCGGGAACTCGCAACAAATTTAATATGCTGGCAAGTACCGGACAGGGAGCTGGCGGTTTGCTGCTGGCGGGGCATACCGATACGGTGCCATTTGATGACGGCCGCTGGACGCGCGATCCGTTTACGCTGACGGAGCATGACGGCAAGCTTTACGGCTTAGGCACCGCCGACATGAAAGGCTTTTTTGCGTTTATCCTCGATGCACTACGCGATGTCGACGTCACGAAACTGAAAAAACCGCTCTACATTCTGGCGACTGCCGATGAAGAGACCAGTATGGCAGGAGCGCGTTATTTTGCCGAAACTACCGCCCTGCGCCCGGATTGCGCCATCATTGGCGAACCGACGTCGCTGCAACCGGTACGCGCGCATAAAGGCCATATCTCGAACGCCATCCGTATTCAGGGCCAGTCGGGGCACTCCAGCGATCCAGCACGCGGAGTTAACGCGATCGAATTGATGCACGACGCCATCGGGCATATTTTGCAATTGCGCGATAATCTGAAAGAACGTTATCACTACGAAGCATTTACCGTGCCATACCCTACGCTCAACCTCGGGCATATTCACGGTGGCGATGCATCTAACCGTATTTGCGCTTGCTGTGAGTTGCATATGGATATTCGTCCGCTGCCAGGCATGACACTCAATGAACTTAATGGTTTGCTCAACGATGCATTGGCTCCGGTGAGCGAACGCTGGCCGGGTCGTCTGACGGTCGACGAGCTGCATCCACCGATCCCTGGCTATGAATGCCCACCGAATCATCAACTGGTTGAAGTGGTTGAGAAATTGCTCGGAGCAAAGACCGAAGTGGTGAATTACTGTACCGAAGCGCCGTTTATTCAGACGTTATGCCCGACGCTGGTGCTGGGACCTGGCTCAATTAATCAGGCTCATCAGCCTGATGAATACCTGGAGACACGGTTTATCAAGCCCACCCGCGAACTGATCACCCAGGTGATTCACCATTTCTGCTGGCATTAAAACGTAGGCCAAACAATGTCGGATGCGATGCTTGCGCATCTTATCCGACCTACACCTTTGGTGTTACTCAAGGCGATTTTTTAACATTTCCATAAGTTACGCTTATTTAAAGCGTCGTGAATTTAATGGCGTAAATTCCTGCTATTTATTCGTTTGCTGAAGCGATTTCGCAGCATTTGACGTCATCGCTTTTACGTGGCTTTATAAAAGACGACGAAAAGCAAAGCCCGAGCATATTCGCGCCAATGCGACGTGAAGGATACAGGGCTATCAAACGATAAGATGGGGTGTCTGGGGTAATATGAACGAACAATATTCCGCATTGCGTAGTAATGTCAGTATGCTCGGCAAAGTGCTGGGGGAAACCATCAAGGATGCGTTGGGAGAACACATTCTTGAACGCGTTGAAACTATCCGTAAGTTGTCCAAATCTTCACGCGCTGGCAATGATGCTAACCGCCAGGAGTTGCTCACCACTTTACAAAATTTGTCGAACGACGAGCTGCTGCCCGTTGCGCGTGCGTTTAGTCAGTTCCTGAATCTGGCTAACACCGCCGAGCAATACCATAGCATTTCGCCGAAAGGCGAAGCAGCCAGCAATCCGGAAGTGATCGCCCGCACCCTGCGTAAACTGAAAAACCAGCCGGAACTGAGCGAAGACACCATCAAAAAAGCAGTGGAATCGCTGTCGCTGGAACTGGTCCTCACGGCTCACCCAACCGAAATTACCCGTCGTACGCTGATCCACAAAATGGTGGAAGTGAACGCCTGCTTAAAACAGCTCGACAACAAAGATATCGCCGACTACGAACATAACCAACTGATGCGCCGCCTGCGCCAGTTGATCGCCCAGTCATGGCATACCGATGAAATCCGTAAGCTGCGCCCAAGCCCGGTAGATGAGGCCAAATGGGGCTTTGCCGTAGTAGAAAACAGCCTGTGGCAAGGCGTACCGAATTACCTGCGCGAACTGAACGAACAACTGGAAGAGAACCTCGGCTACAAACTACCCGTCGAATTTGTTCCGGTGCGTTTTACCTCGTGGATGGGCGGCGACCGCGACGGCAACCCGAACGTCACTGCCGATATCACCCGCCACGTCCTGCTGCTCAGCCGCTGGAAAGCCACCGATCTGTTCCTGAAAGATATTCAAGTTCTGGTTTCTGAACTGTCGATGGTTGAAGCAACTCCGGAACTGCTGGCGCTGGTCGGCGAAGAAGGTGCCGCAGAACCGTATCGCTATCTGATGAAAAACCTGCGTTCCCGCTTGATGGCGACACAGGCATGGCTGGAAGCGCGCCTGAAAGGTGAAGAAGTACCAAAACCAGAGGGTCTGCTGACGCAGAACGAAGAACTGTGGGAGCCGCTCTACGCTTGCTACCAGTCCCTTCAGGCGTGTGGCATGGGTATTATTGCCAACGGCGATCTGCTCGACACCCTGCGCCGCGTGAAATGTTTCGGTGTACCGCTGGTCCGTATTGATATCCGTCAGGAGAGCACCCGTCATACCGAAGCGCTGGGCGAACTGACCCGCTACCTCGGCATCGGCGACTACGAAAGCTGGTCAGAGGCCGACAAACAGGCGTTCCTGATCCGCGAACTGAACTCCAAACGCCCTCTTCTGCCGCGTAACTGGCAACCGAGCGCCGAAACGCGCGAAGTACTTGATACCTGTCAGGTAATTGCTGAAGCACCGCAAGGTTCCATTGCCGCCTACGTGATCTCGATGGCAAAAACGCCGTCCGACGTACTGGCTGTACACCTGCTGCTGAAAGAAGCGGGTATTGGATTTGCGATGCCGGTTGCACCGCTGTTTGAAACCCTTGATGACCTGAACAACGCCAACGATGTCATGACCCAGTTGCTCAATATCGACTGGTATCGCGGCCTGATTCAGGGCAAACAGATGGTGATGATTGGCTATTCCGACTCAGCAAAAGATGCGGGGGTGATGGCGGCTTCCTGGGCGCAATATCAGGCACAGGATGCATTAATCAAAACCTGCGAAAAAGCGGGTATTGAACTGACGCTGTTCCACGGCCGCGGCGGTTCCATTGGTCGCGGCGGCGCACCTGCCCATGCGGCGCTGCTGTCACAACCGCCAGGAAGCCTGAAAGGCGGCCTTCGCGTGACCGAACAGGGCGAGATGATCCGCTTTAAATATGGTCTGCCAGAAATCACCGTTAGCAGCCTGTCGCTGTACACCGGGGCAATTCTGGAAGCCAACCTGCTGCCACCGCCGGAGCCGAAAGAGAGCTGGCGTCGCATTATGGATGAACTGTCAGTCATCTCCTGCGATCTCTACCGTGGCTACGTACGTGAAAACAAAGATTTTGTGCCGTACTTCCGCTCCGCTACGCCGGAACAAGAGCTGGGCAAACTGCCGTTGGGTTCACGTCCGGCGAAACGTCGCCCGACCGGCGGCGTCGAGTCACTGCGCGCCATTCCGTGGATTTTTGCCTGGACACAAAACCGCCTGATGCTCCCCGCCTGGCTGGGTGCAGGTACGGCGCTGCAAAAAGTGGTCGAAGATGGCAAGCAGAGCGAACTGGAAGCCATGTGCCGCGACTGGCCATTCTTCTCGACGCGTCTCGGCATGCTGGAGATGGTCTTCGCCAAAGCAGACCTGTGGCTGGCGGAATACTATGATCAACGTCTGGTAGACAAAGCATTATGGCCGTTAGGTAAAGAGTTACGTAATCTGCAAGAAGAAGACATCAAAGTGGTGCTGGCGATTGCCAACGATTCTCACCTGATGGCCGATCTGCCGTGGATTGCGGAGTCTATTCAGCTGCGAAATATTTACACCGACCCACTGAACGTATTGCAGGCCGAGTTGCTGCACCGCTCCCGCCAGGCAGAAAAAGAAGGCCAGGAACCGGATCCTCGCGTCGAGCAAGCGTTAATGGTTACTATTGCCGGGATTGCGGCAGGTATGCGTAATACCGGCTAATCTTCCCCCCTCCTGCAAACCCTCGTGCTTTTGCGCGAGGGTTTTCTGAAATACTTCTGTTATAACACCCTCGTTTTCAATATATTTCTGTCTGCATTTTATTCAAATTCTGGATATCCCTTCAGATATCCTTAAGGAATTGTCGTTACATTCGGCGATATTTTTTCAAGACAGGTTCTTACTATGCATTCCACAGAAGTCCAGGCTAAACCTCTTTTTAGCTGGAAAGCCCTGGGTTGGGCACTGCTCTACTTTTGGTTTTTCTCTACCTTGCTACAGGCCATTATTTATATCAGTGGCTATAGTGGCACCAACGGCATTCGCGACTCGCTGTTATTCAGTTCGCTGTGGTTGATCCCGGTATTCCTCTTTCCGAAGCGGATTAAAATTATTGCCGCAGTAATCGGCGTGGTGCTATGGGCGGCCTCTCTGGCGGCGCTTTGTTACTACGTCATTTACGGTCAGGAGTTCTCGCAGAGCGTTCTGTTTGTGATGTTCGAAACCAACACCAACGAAGCCAGCGAGTATTTAAGCCAGTATTTCAGCCTGAAAATTGTGCTTATCGCGCTGGCCTATACGGCGGTGGCAGTTCTGCTGTGGACACGCCTGCGCCCGGTCTATATTCCAAAGCCGTGGCGTTATGTTGTCTCTTTTGCCCTGCTTTATGGCTTGATTCTGCATCCGATCGCCATGAATACGTTTATCAAAAACAAGCCGTTTGAGAAAACGTTGGATAACCTGGCATCGCGTATGGAGCCTGCCGCACCGTGGCAATTCCTGACCGGCTATTATCAGTATCGTCAGCAACTAAACTCGCTAACAAAGCTACTGAATGAAAATAATGCCTTGCCGCCGCTGGCTAATTTCAAAGATGAATCGGGTAACGAACCGCGCACCTTAGTGCTGGTGATTGGCGAGTCGACCCAGCGTGGACGCATGAGTCTGTACGGTTATCCGCGTGAAACCACGCCGGAGCTGGATGCGCTGCATAAAACCGATCCGAATCTGACCGTGTTTAATAACGTGGTGACGTCTCGTCCGTACACCATTGAAATCCTGCAACAGGCGCTGACTTTTGCCAATGAAAAGAACCCGGATCTGTATCTGACGCAGCCGTCGCTGATGAACATGATGAAACAGGCGGGTTATAAAACCTTCTGGATCACCAACCAGCAGACGATGACCGCCCGCAATACCATGCTGACGGTATTTTCGCGCCAGACCGACAAGCAGTACTACATGAACCAGCAACGTACGCAGAGTGCGCGTGAATACGACACCAACGTGCTGAAGCCGTTCCAGGAAGTGCTGAAGGACCCTGCGCCGAAGAAACTGATCATCGTTCATCTGCTGGGTACGCATATCAAATACAAATACCGCTACCCGGAAAATCAGGGCAAGTTTGATGGCAATACCGATCATGTTCCGCCGGGACTAAGCGCAGAAGAGCTGGAGTCATATAACGATTATGATAACGCTAACCTGTATAACGATCATGTGGTTGCCAGCCTGATTAAAGACTTTAAAGCAGCAGACCCGAACGGTTTCCTGGTTTACTTCTCTGACCACGGTGAAGAGGTTTACGACACGCCGCCGCACAAAACTCAGGGGCGTAATGAAGACAATCCGACGCGCCACATGTACACCATTCCGTTCTTGCTGTGGACGTCAGAAAAATGGCAGGCAACTCATCCGCGTGATTTCTCGCAGGATGTTGATCGTAAATACAGCCTGGCGGAGCTTATCCACACCTGGTCAGATTTGGCAGGCTTATCTTACGACGGTTACGACCCAACCCGCTCGGTGGTAAACCCACAGTTCAAAGAAACCACCCGCTGGATTGGTAACCCGTATAAGAAAAACGCACTGATCGATTACGACACTCTGCCGTATGGCGATCAGGTGGGTAATCAGTAAATGACCTTTGTATCGCGTCTGGCACTATTTGCCGGATGCGATACTGGCACAATGTTTACATCGAACTCCCATCAGGCCACACTTTTCAGGTGGCCTTTTTTCATAATGCCAGTTACTGTTTTCCCGTCTACATACCTAAGGGAATAACATGTATCACGACGTCAGCTATCTGCTCTCCCGCCTGATAAACGGCCCGCTGTCGCTGCGCCAGATTTACTTTGCCAGCAGCAACGGCCCGGTGCCCGATCTTGCGTATCAGGTCGATTTTCCACGGCTGGAAATTGTGCTGGAAGGTGAATTTGTTGATACCGGCGCTGGCGCAACGTTAGTTCCCGGCGATGTGCTGTACGTTCCCGCTGGTGGCTGGAATTTCCCACAATGGCAACCCCCCGCGACCACCTTTAGCGTGCTGTTTGGCAAACAGCAACTCGGTTTCAGCGTCGTGCAATGGGATGGCAAACAATATCAAAATCTGGCGAAGCAACACGTCGCCCGACGCGGCCCGCGCATTGGTTCTTTTCTGCTACAAACGCTCAATGAAATGCAAATGCAGTCGCAAGAGCAGCAAACGGCAAGGCTTATCGTCGCCAGCCTGCTTAGCCACTGCCGCGATTTGCTTGGCAGCCAAATCCAGACCGCCTCACGCAGCCAGGCACTATTCGAAGCTATTCGCGATTATATCGACGAACGCTATGCCTCCGCGCTTACCCGCGAATCTGTCGCACAGGCATTCTATATTTCACCAAACTATCTCTCGCACCTGTTTCAAAAAACGGGGGCCATTGGTTTTAACGAATACCTGAATCACACGCGACTGGAGCACGCTAAGACGTTATTGAAAGGCTATGACCTGAAGGTAAAAGAAGTGGCGCACGCCTGCGGCTTTGTCGACAGCAACTACTTCTGCCGTCTGTTTCGTAAAAACACCGAACGCTCGCCGTCGGAATATCGTCGGCAGTACCACAGCCAACTGACAGAAAAACCGACTACTCCAGAATAAGATGGGTTTGCTGCGGCGCAGAAAGCACTTTGCGCACCGCGCTCATTACCCGCTGCGGCTCACGCAGGAATGCGTAGATGCTGCATTGCACATAGCGGCAATGTTCAAATCGCTCGGCACCGGCAAGCTCGATATCCGTAATTAACAGCGCAACATCCGCCCGACGGATATCCTCGTCCGCTAAACGATTCTCCGTCCCCAGCGCGCCCTGAGTTTCAATGCTGACGCCCCACTTCTCTAACTGGCACAACTTTTCCAGCCGTTCCGCCGCCATATAAGTATGCGCCACGCCGCTTACGCAGGCGGTTACTGCCACCAGGTATGCCATTTTAACCTCCCACGGTAACCTGAAATCCGGCCCGTTCTGCCATTTCGCGCATCGTTGTCACATCGGCTGACGACGGCGCAGGCACCTCTTTCATCGACCATGTTTTCCCCAGCAGGCGGTATTTCGGTTCGCCGTACTGGTGAAACGGTAACAGATGGATCTGCCTGATATTCAGCGGGATCAGTACGTCCAGCGCCTGCTGCATATTCTCCCGACTGAGCGTGAAACCTGGGATCAGTGGCAAGCGCGGTATCACATTAACACCTTCGCTCACCAGCAAACGCAGGTTCTCCAGCACGCGCGGCAGGTTCATCTTCACCACATCCCGCGCCTGAGTTGCATCCATTATTTTTAAATCGAACAACACTTCATCGCACAATTTCGCCAGCGGTAACAGCTTGCTGGCTGGAGCGTCTCCGGCAGTTTCGATGGCGCATGACACGCCCCACAGACGAAGTCGCTGTAAAAAACGGGTAGCAAACTCCGCCTGCATTAACACTTCGCCGCCAGAAAGCGTGACGCCACCGCCGGACGCGCGAAAGAAAATGTCATCTTTCATCACTTCCCGCTCCAGCGCGTCAAGGCTGATATCGCGACCAATCCGTTCAAATGCGCCGGAGGGGCATTCATCCGCATCACGCAAACATTTTGCGCAGTGCAGGCATTTCGCCTCTCTGCGCACCGTCTGGATTTTGCCGGAGATCGACTCCGGATTAGCACACCACGGGCAAAGATGCGGACAGCCTTTAAAAAAGACCACCGTACGAATGCCCTCGCCGTCATTCAGTGAATAACGCTGAATGTTGAAAATGCGCGCCACATCATCGCGGCGCGTTTCCACAACGTTACAGCTGATGCGCTGTCCGGCGGATGATGTCATCCTGGATCTCCTTCGACAGTTCGACAAAGAAGGCGCTGTATCCGGCTACGCGCACCACCAGCCCGGCATAGTCCTGTGGGCGCTGTTGGGCTTCCCGCAACGTGTCAGCGTTCACCACGTTAAACTGAATATGCTGTAACTTAAGCTGGGTAAATGCCCGTAAGAAGTCGGCCAGTTTGCGTAATCCCGCTTCACCTTCCAGGGTCGCCGGAGTGAATTTCACGTTCAGCAATGTACCGTTAGAAAGCAGCGTGTTATCGAGCTTGCTGACTGATTTCAGTACCGCCGTTGGTCCTTGTGCGTCCTGGCCCAGCATGGGAGACAAGCCACCGTCTGCCAGTTGTTCCCCGGCAAAACGACCGTCTGGCGTCGCACCAACCACCGCTCCCAACGGGACATGAGCAGAAACGGTATACGATCCTGGCGTGAAGTAGCCGCCGCGCGGGTTCTGGTATTTTTCCACTTCTTTGCAGTAATGACGCAGGAGTTCGGCGCTAATGTTATCCACCTCGTCGATATCGTTACCGTATTTCTCAAAGCGGTTAATTAAGCGAGCGCGGACTTTTTCGCCTTCTGGCGTTGCGAAGTTGGCTTTTAATACCGACAGCAATTCGTCAAAACTTAAACGCTGTTGCTCAAAAACCATCCCTTTCAACGCATGGAGAGAATCGCTCAGGTTGGCGATACCGATCCCCTGTACGCCGGAGAAGTTATAACGCGCGCCGCCATCGGTAATATCGCGGCCTTTTTCCAGACAATCGCTGATAAACGACGAGAGCAGCGGTACAGGAGCCCAGTCACGGTGACCGATATCACAAATATTGCTGCCTTCAACCATCAGGGTGATGTAGTGGCTGATCTTGGCGCGGATCTGTTCCAGCAAACCTTCATAACTCAGCGTGGCATTACCTTCATTTTCATGCAGGCAGATTTCCATCACTTTCAGCAGGTTAAACATCGCGATGTCATGCAGACCATAGGTTCTGCCAGGAATAGATAACTCCACGCAACCCACTACGGAATAATCGCGCGCATCTTCCAGCGAAACGCCACGATTGAGGAACGCTGGCACCACCACTTCATCGTTGAAGATTTGCGGAATACCCGTGCCGAGGCGAATGGTTTCTGCGGTTTTCATCAGGAACGGCGTGTCGATCAAGGCGTTAGTGCGCACACCGAGGTTCGGTTGTGGTAATTGCACGCTTTGATAGGCATCGAGGCAAAGGAACGAAAGCACGTTCACCGCGCTACGTCCGTTTTCGGTTAACCCACCGAGCAGGGCGGTATAGCCGGTCGGGAAACCTGCGAAATAGCGCGCGCTGCTGGTGGAGCGTAACAGCACGATGTCATTGCATTTCACCCATAAAGATTCGAGCAGTTCTTTCAGGAACGCCGGATCTTCGCCCTGGGTTAATGATGCCTGATAGAACGGCAACATATACTGGTCGAAGCGCCCTAAAGACAGCGAGCTGGCGTTGGATTCGTATTGCAGAATGATGTTCATGTACCAGAACAACTGACACGCCTGCCAGAATGTCTGCGGCTTATGTTCGGCGTTATGGCGGGAGATCTCCGCGATAGTCAGCAGTTCTTCGCGACGCTGGGCATCAGTGCAGTTTGCCGCCATCGTTTCCGCCAGTTCGGCGTAACGCAAAATGTGTTTCTGCGAGGCTTCGAGCAATAACAGCGCAGCCTGATAAAAGTGATTCTCCGGCTGTTGCTGGCAATGTTGCTGCATCTGCGCCACCAGCTCACCCAGCCCGTGATTCAGCAGGCGCGGGTAATCAATAATGATGTGCCCCTGACCTTTATCTGTCTGGTTGATACTGAAAATCTGCGTGCTGGTCGCGGCTTTTACTTCATCCGTCATCTGCCCGTTAATAAAATCTTTCATCGAGCGTTTTTCCCAGTATGGGAACAGCTCTTCGCGGTAGATACGTTTATCTTCTTCACTAATGGCGAAGCGGTCCTGCGGTCGCGTCGGAAATTGATCCAGCTCTTTCAGCAGCCAGTAAGGGTCCATTTCCGGCGACATAATCCCGGCGCGCGGTTTTACGGTACGGTTACCAGCAATCAGTTCTTCATCACGAATCGAAATTTCAACATGTTCAAGGATATACGCTGTTGCTTTCGCCCGGCGCAATATCACTGGCTCGCCTTCGGTTTGCCGATGGCTGGCGGTATAAAGCAGCGCCCGCTCCAGCGAGATTTCACGGGTATTAGCAAACAGTGCAGTTTTAAGGCGAGAGATACGATTCGTCATGAGGAACTCCTGTGGGGAAGCGAACCCGCCCTTGCGAGCGGGATAAGGACTTAAGCGGTTTGTGCCAGGTGAGCTTCAATTTTGCTCATAATGGCGTCAGCGCGTTTTACCGCGTCGCTGATGTTGACGCGCACAATGGTCTTGCCAGCAAAACGCTCTTCAAACTTGATGCCGATATCTTTGGTCAGAATCACCATATCGGCGCTCGCCACGTCTTCCGCAGTCAGTTCATTTTCCAGACCAATCGAGCCCTGAGTTTCTACTTTCACTTCCCAACCTTTCGCTTTCGCAGCGCTTTCAAGCGCCTCTGCCGCCATATAAGTATGGGCAACACCAGATGGACATGCGGTTACTGCAATAATTTTCGTCATGGCTCGTTCCTCAATTAATTAATTTCAAAATCCAGATCCAGGTCGTCTTCCTTCTCATCAGTCGAAGGCCCATTTTTACGCGCCAGACTTTTCAGCACGTTCACACAAACTGCTGTCACTACTGCCCCGACAGCCACTGCTGCGATATAACCCAGCTTGCCTTCAACCACAGGCAGCACAATCAGACCACCCCAGCCTGCATAGCACTGCGCACCGACCAGCGCCGCAGTCACTGCACCACAAACTGAACCGACCATGATGGAAGGAATGACACGCAGCGGATCGGCAGCGGCGAAAGGAATCGCCCCTTCAGTAACACCAACGCACCCCATCACCAGCGCCGCTTTGCCGGTTTCGCGCTCTTCTGCAGAGAAGTTTTTACGACCAATCAGCGCCGCCAGCCCCATGCCCAACGGTGGAACACAAATCCCAACAGCGGCAATAGCCACCACGGTATAAACACCCTGAGCAACGCAAATCAGCATGAAGGCATAGGCCACTTTGTTAACCGGACCGCCCATATCGAACGCCAGCATCAGCCCCATGATCACCGCCAGCATAACAATGCTGCCCTGCTGCATCCCCTGTAGCCACTGAGTCAGGCTGTTGGTCAACGCACCCACCGGCTCGCCCAGTCCCCACATCATGACACCAGCGGTAATCAGTGTGCCGACGATCGGAATGATGAAGATTGGCATCACCGAGCGCAGAACTTTATGCACCGGAATTTTCTTCAGGTAATGCACCACGATGCCGCCGATAATCCCGGCGATCAGTGCACCAAAGAAGCCCGCACCAAAGCTGTTACCAACCCAGGCACCGATAGCGCACGGGGCCAGCGCAGAGCGTTCTGCAATGGAATAACCGATGTAAGCGGCGAGGAAAGGCACCATCAGCGTCAAACCTGCAACGCCGATATCAAACAGTTTTTTCAGATTCGGATCGGCTACGGCGTCCGGCACTGCGCCTTTGCCATACAACATGACGGAAACCGCCAGCAAAATACCGCCCGATACCACGAAGGGAATCATGTGTGAAACGCCCGTCATTAAATGCTGACGGGTATTTTTCAGGATCTGCACCAACTCATTCATAAGCTGCTCCCGGGCTTGTGAAAGCCCATGTCCATATTTTTGATGGAGGAAACAATAGGCAATCGCAGGCGGAGCAAACAGTGGATAAAAAGGCCATTTACTGGACTTTTGTAATATCAGTACAAAAATGCGATCCGCCTCATAACTTGCGATAACCCGGAAGCATGCCGCAGAACGGCGTCTTGTGAGACGCGTCGCAAATTGACGGTTACATTACATTTGTCCAGCTTTTGGCAGATTTGTCACATGGCAGGCCGTTGCCGTGCGCTCTTATCCTGTAAACAGAAAACCGTACCGGGAGAGAGGCAATGGCCCTGATTGTGGAATTTATTTGTGAGCTACCTAACGGCGTACATGCGCGTCCGGCAAGCCACGTTGAAACGCTGTGTAATACTTTTTCATCACAAATTGAGTGGCATAACCTGCGCACTGACCGCAAGGGCAACGCCAAAAGCGCCCTTGCGCTGATTGGCACCGATACGCTGGTGGGCGATAACTGCCAGTTACTGATTTCCGGGGCCGACGAACAGGAAGCGCACCAGCGTTTAAGCCAATGGCTGCGCGATGAATTCCCCCACTGCGACGCACCGCTGGCGGAAGTAAAATCTGACGAACTGGAGCCGCTGCCAGTTTCACTGACCAATCTGAATCCACGCATTATTCGCGCCCGTACCGTATGCAGTGGTAGCGCAGGCGGCATTCTGATGCCGATCTCTTCTTTAGATCTCAATGCGCTGGGTAATCTTCCCGCAACCAACGGCGTTGACGCCGAGCAATCCGCGCTGGAAAACGGCCTGACGCTGGTACTGAAAAACATTGAGTTTCGTCTGCTGGATAGCGACGGTGCTACCAGCGCGATTCTGGAAGCGCACCGATCCCTGGCTGGCGATACTTCCCTGCGCGAACATTTACTGGCAGGCGTCAGCGCCGGATTAAGCTGCGCCGAAGCGATTGTCGCCAGTGCGAATCACTTTTGCGAAGAGTTTTCCCGTTCCAGCAGCAGCTACCTGCAAGAACGCGCGCTGGATGTGCGCGATGTCTGCTTCCAGTTACTCCAGCAAATCTACGGCGAAAAACGCTTTCCGGCACCGGGCAAGCTGACGCAGCCCGCCATTTGTATGGCTGATGAACTGACCCCCAGCCAGTTCCTCGAACTGGATAAAAATCACCTCAAAGGTTTGTTACTGAAAAGTGGCGGCACTACGTCACATACGGTAATTCTTGCTCGTTCGTTCAACATTCCGACGCTGGTTGGTGTGGATATCGATGCCCTTACCCCGTGGCAGCAACAAACGATTTATATCGACGGTAACGCCGGGGCAACTGTGGTTGAGCCAGGGGAAGCCGTGGCCCGTTATTATCAGCAAGAAGCCCGCGTACAGGACGCCCTGCGTGAGCAACAGCGTGTCTGGCTGACCCAGCAAGCGCGTACCGCTGACGGTATCCGCATTGAAATTGCCGCTAACATCGCCCACTCGGTCGAAGCGCAGGCTGCGTTCGGCAATGGCGCGGAAGGCGTTGGCCTGTTCCGCACTGAAATGCTCTATATGGATCGCACCAGCGCACCGGGCGAAAGCGAGCTGTACAACATTTTTTGTCAGGCGCTGGAGTCCGCCAACGGACGCAGCATTATTGTCCGAACCATGGATATTGGCGGTGACAAACCCGTTGATTATCTAAACATTCCCGCAGAAGCAAACCCGTTCCTCGGTTATCGCGCCGTGCGTATTTATGAAGAGTACGCGTCGTTGTTTACCACGCAGCTACGATCGATCCTGCGCGCTTCTGCTCACGGCAGCCTGAAAATCATGATCCCGATGATCTCTTCAATGGAAGAGATCTTATGGGTGAAAGAAAAACTGGCAGAAGCTAAACAGCAGCTGCGTAACGAACACATTCCGTTTGATGAAAAGATCCAGCTCGGTATCATGCTTGAAGTGCCGTCAGTAATGTTCATCATCGATCAATGCTGTGAAGAGATTGATTTCTTTAGTATTGGTAGTAATGATCTGACGCAATATCTGCTGGCAGTGGATCGCGATAACGCTAAGGTAACTCGTCACTACAACAGCCTGAATCCGGCATTCTTGCGGGCGCTTGATTACGCCGTGCAGGCAGTGCATCGCCAGGGCAAATGGATTGGTCTGTGCGGTGAACTGGGGGCGAAAGGTTCCGTGCTGCCGTTGCTGGTCGGTTTAGGGCTGGATGAGTTGAGCATGAGTGCACCGTCAATTCCGGCGGCGAAAGCGCGGATGGCGCAACTTGATAGCCGCGAATGCCGCCAGTTACTCAACCAGGCAATGGCCTGCCGTACTTCGCTGGAAGTGGAACACCTGCTGGCACAATTCCGCATGACGCAACAGGACGCACCGCTGGTCACCGCCGAGTGCATCACGCTGGAAAGCGACTGGCGCAGCAAAGAAGAAGTGCTCAAAGGCATGACCGATAACCTGCTGCTGGCGGGCCGCTGCCGCTATCCGCGTAAACTGGAAGCCGACTTGTGGGCGCGCGAGGCCGTTTTCTCTACCGGTCTGGGCTTTAGTTTTGCCATTCCACACAGCAAATCAGAACACATTGAGCAGTCCACCATCAGCGTGGCGCGTCTGCAAGCGCCAGTGCGCTGGGGCGATGATGAAGCACAATTCATCATTATGTTAACCCTTAACAAACACGCTGCCGGCGATCAGCATATGCGCATTTTCTCGCGCCTCGCTCGCCGCATCATGCACGAAGAATTCCGTAACGCGCTGGTTAACGCCGCCTCTGCCGACGCTATCGCCAGCCTGCTGCAACATGAACTGGAACTGTAAAAGGAAACATCATGGAACTGTATCTGGACACCGCTAACGTCGCAGAAGTCGAACGTCTGGCACGCATATTCCCGATTGCCGGGGTAACAACTAACCCGAGCATTATCGCTGCCAGCAAGGAGTCCATCTGGGAAGTGCTGCCGCGTTTGCAAAAAGCGATTGGTGATGAGGGTATTCTGTTTGCTCAGACCATGAGTCGTGACGCACAGGGTATGGTGGAAGAAGCGAAGCGCCTGCGCGACGCCATTCCGGGCATTGTGGTGAAAATCCCGGTAACTTCCGAAGGTCTTGCCGCCATTAAAATGCTGAAAAAAGAGGGTATTACTACACTTGGCACCGCTGTATATAGCGCCGCACAAGGGTTATTAGCCGCGCTGGCAGGGGCAAAATATGTTGCTCCGTATGTTAACCGCGTCGACGCCCAGGGCGGTGACGGCATTCGTACGGTTCAGGAGCTGCAAGCGCTGTTGGAAATGCACGCGCCAGAAAGCATGGTGCTGGCTGCCAGCTTTAAAACACCGCGTCAGGCGCTGGATTGTTTGCTGGCAGGATGTGAGTCCATCACCCTACCCTTAGATGTAGCGCAACAAATGCTCAACACTCCTGCGGTAGAGTCAGCTATAGAGAAGTTTGAGCACGACTGGAATGCCGCATTTGGCACTACTCATCTCTAAAGGAGCAATTATGGACCGCATTATTCAATCACCGGGTAAATACATCCAGGGCGCAGATGTCATTAATCGTCTGGGCGAGTACCTGAAGCCGCTGGCAGAACGCTGGTTAGTGGTGGGTGACAAATTTGTTTTAGGTTTTGCTCAATCCACTGTCGAGAAAAGCTTTAAAGATGCTGGACTGGTAGTAGAAATTGCGCCGTTTGGCGGTGAATGTTCGCAAAATGAAATTGATCGTTTACGCAGTATCGCAGAAACAGCCCAGTGTGGGGCAATTCTCGGTATTGGTGGCGGAAAAACTCTTGATACCGCCAAAGCACTGGCACATTTCATGGGTGTTCCGGTAGCGATCGCACCGACTATCGCATCTACCGACGCACCGTGCAGCGCATTGTCTGTTATCTACACCGATGAGGGTGAGTTTGACCGCTATTTGCTGTTGCCAAATAACCCAAATATGGTCATTGTCGACACCAAAATCGTCGCGGGCGCACCTGCACGTCTGTTAGCGGCGGGTATCGGCGATGCGCTGGCGACCTGGTTTGAAGCGCGTGCTTGCTCTCGTAGCGGCGCGACCACCATGGCGGGCGGCAAGTGCACCCAGGCGGCGCTGGCACTGGCTGAACTGTGCTACAACACGCTGCTGGAAGAAGGCGAAAAAGCGATGCTAGCCGCCGAACAGCATGTAGTAACCCCTGCGCTGGAACGCGTGATTGAAGCGAACACCTATTTGAGCGGCGTTGGCTTTGAAAGCGGTGGGCTGGCGGCGGCGCACGCGGTGCATAACGGCCTGACTGCAATCCCTGATGCCCATCACTATTATCATGGTGAAAAAGTGGCATTCGGTACGCTGACGCAGCTGGTTCTGGAAAATGCGCCGGTGGAAGAAATCGAAACCGTAGCTGCACTTAGCCATGCGGTAGGTTTGCCAATAACCCTCGCTCAACTGGATATTAAAGAAGATGTCCCGGCGAAAATGCGGATTGTGGCAGAAGCGGCATGTGCAGAAGGTGAAACCATCCACAACATGCCTGGCGGCGCGACGCCAGATCAGGTTTACGCCGCACTGCTGGTAGCCGACCAGTACGGTCAGCGTTTCCTGCAAGAGTGGGAATAATCTATGCCAAACTCCCGGCTTGTCCGGGAGTTTGAACGCAAAATTGCCTGATGCGCTACGCTTATCTGGCCTACGAAATATCTGCAATACATTGAATTTACGTGCTTTTTATGTCTGACAAGGCGTTCACGCCGCATCCGGCACTCTGTGCCATTAATCTGATACTCCCACGTTGTTCGGGAGTTTTTATCCGCTTCTGGACATTTTCTCCACAGAACAATCGTTAGCCCGGAAGGTCGAATCTGTGAATATTTTTTCACGGACGAAACAGATGAAAGCTTCACTGGCGTTGTTCAGTCTTCTGACGGTATTTACCAGTTACTCCTTAAAATCTCCCGCTGTTCCACCAACCGTGGTACAAATCCAGGCCAACACCAATCTTGCCATCGCAGACGGTGCCAGACAGCAAATTGGCAGCACGCTATTTTACGATCCGGCGTATGTGCAGCTTACTTATCCTGGCGGTGATGTCCCACAAGAACGCGGTGTATGTTCCGATGTGGTGATCCGCGCCCTGCGCAGCCAGAAGGTCGATTTGCAAAAACTGGTTCACGAAGATATGGCGAAGAATTTTGCCGATTATCCGCAAAAGTGGAAGTTAAAGCGCCCGGACAGCAACATCGATCACCGTCGGGTGCCTAATCTGGAAACCTGGTTTACCCGCCACGATAAAACACGCCCCACCAGCAAAAACGCCAGTGACTACCAAGCGGGCGATATTGTCTCCTGGCGATTAGATAATGGGCTGGCGCATATCGGAGTGGTGTCAGATGGCTTTGCCCGCGACGGTACGCCGCTGGTGATACATAACATTGGCGCAGGCGCGCAGGAAGAAGACGTGCTGTTTAGCTGGCGGATGGTGGGGCATTATCGGTATTTTGCTAAATAAGCGCTCGCCCCACCTGTAAAAAATTCAGATCCTTTTTACGCTGACGGCTTCTTTTTTCTTACGGCTCACCAGCGCCAGTGCCAGCACAATCAGCACAATACCGCTGCCTTCAACCGCGCCGGGATTTTCACCGAGCAGCCACCAGGAAAAGAGTACGCCGCAAACGGGAACCGCCAGCGTACTTAAGCTGGCGATACTGGCGGGCAAGTTTTTCAGCACAAACAACCATAAGCTCCAGGCCAGCGCCGTCGCCAGAATCGCACTGTAGGCCAGCGCCCAGAATACGGTGGGCTGCCAGTCAATTTCACGTTGCGGCACCAGTAAAGCGACCGCACTCATCACCAGCGCCGCATACAACATCTGCCAGGATGTTAACGACAATAAATCTACGCGCGGATGACGGGCGTAAAGGCGTTTAGCGACAATGGCACTCGCCCCCCAACTGACACCAGAGAGGATCGCCAGCATGGCGCTTTTCATCGAAGAGAAATCGAG
Source organism: Escherichia sp. HH26CH (assembly GCF_009820205.1). NCBI lineage: Bacteria > Pseudomonadati > Pseudomonadota > Gammaproteobacteria > Enterobacterales > Enterobacteriaceae > Escherichia > Escherichia sp. HH26CH. The sequence goes on along the minus strand of NZ_VNXM01000044.1, from coordinate 108,703 downwards.
TTGCCACGGCTGCAACACCAAAAATAAGCCGAAAGCGGCAATCAGAATCGCCAAATATTGCCCGCGTCGCAGGCGTTCACCGAGAAACAACGCGGCGAAAATCACCACCCAGAATGGCATGGTATAGCTCAGGATCGCCACCTTCCCCGCTCCGCCGCTCACCAGCGCCCACTGCGCCAGGCCAACCATCCCGCAGGTTTGTAACAGGGCAATGGCTAAGGTGTATTTAAAGGGCGTCGGGCGCATTCCGCGACCACGTAATAAAAGGACGATGAATAAAACGAGAGCGCCAAAAATGCAGCGTAATGCGGTAAAGTCGAAGGCACCGATGTAGCTGGTGACTTGCTTCATGAAAATCCAGCTATAACTCCAGATAAGTGTGAGCACAACCAGGCCACTGATTGCCAGTGGGTTGCTCTTTCCTGCGGCAGACATGAGAGATCCAGTGTGTAGTTTTCCTGTGGACACTATACGCCGGTAAAGAAACTTCAGCGACTGCCTGAAAGACAGTCGCTGAAGAAGGTCAGATTACAGCAGGTCGAAACGGTCGAGGTTCATCACTTTCACCCATGCCGCCACGAAGTCTTTAACAAATTTCTCGTGGGCATCGCTGCTGGCGTAAACTTCCGCCACCGCACGCAGGACTGAGTTAGAACCAAAGACCAGATCCGCACGACTGGCCGTGTATTTCACTTCGCCGGTTTCACGGTCACGGCCTTCGAACAGCTCTTTCGATTCGTCAGTCGCTTTCCACTCGTAACGCATGTCCAGCAAGTTCACGAAGAAGTCATTGCTCAATACACCAACGCGGTCAGTGAAGACGCCGTTTTTGCTGCCATCGAAGTTGGCACCCAGTACACGCATCCCGCCCACCAGCGCGGTCATTTCCGGCGCGGTCAGCGTCAGTTGCTGTGCTTTATCAATCAGCAGTGACTCAGTGGTGGAAACATCCAGACGAGCGCGGTAGTTACGGAAACCGTCAGCAATCGGCTCCAACAGCTCAAACATTTCAATGTCAGTTTGATCCTGACGCGCATCAACGCGACCCGGCGCAAACGGGACATGAATGCTCAAACCTGCGGCGCTTGCGGCTTTCTCTACGCCAACCACACCAGCCAGCACAATGATATCCGCCAGCGAAGCTTTGCCAGACTCTTTCTGAATTTTCTCCAGAACTGGCAGAGCACGAACGGCTGCGGCGTTCACATCCCAGTCGCGCTGCGGCATTAATGCCAGACGCGCACCGTTGGCACCACCACGTTTGTCGCCACCACGGAAGGTTGAAGCAGACGCCCAGGCCACCGACACCAGCTCACTAACAGACAGACCAGAATCCGCAATCGCGAATTTCAGATCGATAATATCCTGCTCGGTCGGGTTGTAGATCGGCTGCGGCAGCGGATCTTGCCAGATCAGATCTTCTTTCGGTACTTCCGGTCCGATGTAACGAGATTTCGGCCCCATATCCCTGTGCGTCAGTTTGAACCAGGCACGGGCAAAGGCTTCGTTGAACGCCTGCGGATCATTAAGGAAGCGACGAGAGATCTTCTCGAACTCAGGATCAAAACGCAGCGTCAGGTCGGTGACCAGCATTGTCGGTTTACGTTTCTTCGACGGATCGAACGGATCCGGAATAATTTCCGGTGCGTCTACCGCTTCGAACTGGATTGCGCCAGCCGGGCTGCGGGTCTGTACCCACTCATATTTGAACAGGTTCTCGAAGAAATAGTTGCTCCACTGGGTCGGTGTCTGGGTCCAGACCACTTCCAGACCAGAGGTGATGGCATCTGCGCCAACGCCGCTGCCGTAAGTGCTCGCCCAGCCTAAACCTTGTTCTTCAATCGGTGCAGCTTCTGGATCAGGACCTACGTTAGAAGTCGGACCGGCACCGTGGGTTTTACCCAACGTATGACCACCCGCAATCAGCGCCACGGTTTCTTCGTCGTTCATGCCCATGTTGCCGAAGGTCGCGCGGATAGCTGCTGCCGCAGAAAGCGGTTCGCCGCTGTGATCCGGGCCTTCCGGGTTAACGTAAATCAGGCCCATCTCGGTTGCGCCCAGCGGTGCTTTCGCCAGTGCTTCCGGATGACGGTGAGTCAGCCAGGCTTTTTCATCACCCCAGTTAACGTCCAGATCCGGTTCCCATACGTCTTCACGACCAGCACCAAAACCGAAGGTACGGAAGCCCGAGTTTTCCAGCGCCACGTTACCCGCGAGGATAAACAGGTCGGCCCAAGAGATTTTCTGACCATATTTCTGTTTGATTGGCCACAACAGACGACGCGCTTTATCGAGGCTGACGTTATCCGGCCATGAATTCAGCGGTGCAAAACGTTGCTGACCACGACCCGCGCCGCCGCGTCCGTCGATGGAACGGTAAGTACCCGCACCGTGCCAGGCCATACGAATAAACAGACCGGCGTAGCTGCCCCAGTCGGCTGGCCACCACGGCTGAGATTCTGTCAGCAGGGCTTTCAGATCTTTTTTCAGGCCGTAGTAATCTAATTTGCTGAATTCTTTGCGGTAGTCAAAGTCCTCACCCAGCGGGTTAGAACGATTAGAATGTTGGTTTAACAGGTCAACACGGAGTTGATTTGGCCACCAGTCACGCGTGGTTGTGCCCCCACCTGCGCTCTGGTCGTGACCCCCCTGATGAAACGGGCATTTGCCAGTGGCTGTCGTGTTATGGATATCGTCTGACGTGCTCATCAATGTGCTCCCCTCTACAGTGTTACCGTTACGATACACAGCGTTAGAGAGAAGTTATAATTGAATTAATCCACGGATGCGATAGTTGAGATCTTACATATTGTTGGTTAAAGAGATGTAGATCAAATTGATCGTAATTAAGACTTTTTGATTATGTCCGATTTCGGACAAATGCTTTATAAAAAAGGTTTTAGCTTCGTAATCTTCAAGAAATGAGGGAGAAAACAAGGCTGACTACCTTATTTTCTCACTCGCATTTCGAGGCAGCATTTTGTGCTCTGTTTAAAATTTGTGATCACAGTGTGATTTTCACAAAAGGCACACTATTTATAAACCAGGTCGAACACCCAGCGTATGGCAAATCGCATAACTCATTTCAGCGCGGTTAAGCGTATAGAAGTGGAAATCTTTCACTCCTTCACGGCTTAAAATCTTCACCATATCCATGGCAATATTCGCGCCCACCAGCTTGCGGGTTTCAGCGTCGTCGTCCAGCCCGTCAAACATTTGCGCCATCCACGCCGGAATACGCACGTTGGTCATGTCAGCGAATTTCTTCGCCTGTTTAAAGTTAGATACCGGCAAAATTCCCGGAATAATTTCCACATCAATGCCCGCCGATACGCAGCGGTCACGAAAACGCAGGTAGCTTTCGACATCAAAGAAGAACTGAGTAATCGCGCGGTTGGCTCCGGCATCCACTTTTCGTTTCAGATTAAGCAAATCTGCCTGGGCGCTTTTCGCTTCCGGATGCACTTCCGGATACGCCGCCACGGAGATATCGAAATCTGCCACTTCTTTTAACAGCGTCACCAGGTCAGAAGCATACATTTCCGGCTTACCGCTTCCCGGCGGCAGGTCGCCACGCAGCGCCACGATATGACGAATACCGTTATTCCAGTAGTCGCGTGCAATGGTGCGCAGCTCGTCGGGCGTCGCATCAATGCAAGTAAGATGCGGCGCCGCTTCCAGACCAGTGCGATCTTTAATGCCTTTAATAATGCTGTGCGTACGGTCGCGCTCGCCGGAGTTCGCGCCATAGGTCACCGATACAAACTTCGGTTTCAGACTGCTAAGGCGATCGATGGAGTTCCACAGGGTCTGCTCCATTTCACTGGTACGCGGCGGGAAAAACTCGAACGAAACGTTAATCTGCCCCTGGACTTCTGCCAGACTCTGATTCAGGGCATCCCGCTGGCTGGCGTGAAAAAAGCTCATACCTTACCTCATCAATCGCTTGTAGTTATATGTTGTGTTGTGCACATCTATCCGTTTAGACGTCCAGATGTAAAGATGAAGGAAAAGCTGAAGGGCGTCAACCGAAAAATGACCAATGATGGTGAGGAAAAATCAGGGAAGATGAAAAAAACTCATCTTAATTAGAGGTAATAAAGAGATTTCTTTATAGCGCAATCAACCTCACTCGTTTTGACTGATATACAGGCAACACAACGGCACCTGTTCTCATTCGAAAAACAACGCCCTGCCACCGGATGGTGATGCTAAAGCATCTGATTCGGCCTGCGCTCTCGTGTAGGCCGAATACAGAATCTGCGAAATCAACTGGTAACAAACAGTAGAGTCAACTCAGTGCGTACTTTTATTTAATATCTTTCACGCGCATACCGTTGATCTGTTCATCCGTGATGGTATTACCCGCTTTAAAGTAATCAACCACCGCGTGATAAACGTAATAACCGCCCGTCGTATTGCGCGCTTTACCCTCGGTAAACGCGGTAAAACCATCTCCACCATCAGCAAGGAAACTCTGAGTAGCAATGTGGTAAACCGTCGCATCTTCAATCGGTTTGCCATTCAGCGTCAGCGAGATAACCCGCTGACCAACCGGCTTGCTGCTGTCGTACTTCATTTCCAGGCCTTTCGATACCTGTAAAACGCCATTACTTAAACTTGCGCCGTGTTCCATCAAACTGCGTAATTGTTTACCCGTGAGTTCCATCGTCACCAGTTCGTTGGGGAACGGGAAGGTACTGATGACGCCACCCATCGTAATTGCACCCGCCGGGATCTCATTGCGAATCCCACCAGAGTTGGTTAACGCCAACTGGGTATTTTTACCCGCCGCTGCCAGCAAAGCGTCTGCCGCCAGGTTCCCGAGAGAAGCTGATTCACCATAGGCACGTTTTAGTTCAACCGGCGATTGCGCCACCGTTTGCTGCACGACTTCATCCAGCTTTTTATTCCAACTATCAATCACCTGTTTTGTTTGCGGATCGGGCTTCCACTCGTCGGCGTAAAGGGTTTTAAGCTCGAAGTTTTTCACCGTAAAAGTGTGCGGCTTCTCTTTGTAGTCGAGAACCAGTTTACCCACATCAATCCCGCCGCTGTCAGTGGAGAGGATTAACGTATTGCCGACTTTAATCGGTTCCGGCGTACCCACATGTGCATGCCCGGTGATCAAAATATCCAGCCCTTTCACCTGACTTGCCGTCTGAATATCTTTATCCAGTGCGCGGCGCACATCTGTGCCCCCCATACTGGACTGGCGGGCCGGAACACCTTCGTGAATCAGCGCAACGGTCAAATCAACCTTGCCTTTGAGTTCATCGATATAACGTTGTAGCCATTTAATTTCATCACGCGCCTCAATACCCACTCGCGTTGCCGCAGATACCGTATCATTAAAGGCAAATACACCGTGCAAACCAATCACGCCAATTTTCACGCCGTCTTTTTCAATGATGGTATAGGGCTTATCCCAGAATGATTTACTGCTGTTCTGATAAAAAACATTACCCTGCACAATCGGGAATTTTGCCTGACTCAACTGTAATAACGTATTGTCCCAGCCGTGATCAAATTCATGATTACCTATAGTGACCGCATCGAATGGCATGGTATTCATAATATCGATAATCGCCTTGCCTTTAGTCAGGCTGCTGATATACGGCCCGGTAAAATAGTCACCCGCATCAAAAAACCAGGTCGCTTTGTTTTTAGCTTTTTCTTGTTTAACAAGCGTAGTAATATTTGCCCAGCCGCCAATATCCCGTTTACCGTCAGCAATCCACGGCACTTTATAAGGCTCTACATGTGCATGGAGGTCGTTGGTATAAATAATGGTGACATCTTTGGCGCAGGCCCAAAACGGCAGTGTTAATGCGATACCCGCAGCAAGCATTTTAATTTTCATAAACAATCCCTTCCAGTGAGATAAAGGATTGCTACATTACGTTCTGAAAGAGTTATTTATGTGAGAGAAATCACATCCACAGGGGAGCGTCGCCGGACAAAATCAACGACCTTGTGAAATCGTTGGTGATATATGTCGACTCTGTTTACGATTAATGCCTGCAAGTCGTTTGGTTGCCGTAATTTAGGGCAGCCAACATCTAAAGATTACAGCTGGCCCGACTATCGACTGGGTTATCCGGCATTGCACTGTCGGGCATGTGGCAGTTACCCGCCGTTGTTTGACGAGCAACAATTTCGTGACTGGCTGTCAGTTCACTTATCTACTTTTGCAACTGAGAAAGGCCATTTTTGCCCGGTATGTTATGGCACAGAGACGATTTGTTATGGTCACAATCCACAGGGATCGCAACGCATTCAATGTCGTAACTGCAAAAAAGTCTGGACACCCAAACAATATCAGAAAGAAATAACGCCTCCCGAAATAATCGAAACGGTTGCTCTTCTGGTGCCATTTCAGGGAGCCAGCGGCGGGCAAAAATTGTATGTTTTAATGAGTTTTGATGCTCTTCGCGGTAATATTCTTCATCTTTCTACTAATTACACGCTGCATCAGGCTGGAGAAAGTCTGCATTATCGATACAGAGGAAATGCAGAATCAGAGTTACACGACAATAATATTGTACAACGCGTTGATATGCGCGAAGCACAATTTCTACGCCGCAGTCAGTTTGATGAAATTCAGTATGGCAGCGCAGCGCTCAAGCGCAATGCTAAAGGCGCTATTCTGCGTCCGGTTATCTCGGCGCACGGGCATTTCAGGGTACTGAATATTCTCTTCCCTACGGTAAAAACGCATGTAATTTCACACGAGTGTTTTTTAAGAGGTGCGATTATTACGGCCTGGGCTGATCTGTTTCGCCAACAGCAAGGTGAAATCTGGTTTATTGAAGAGGAAATCGCTGACAGTACCGATAATACGCCCTGGTGCTTTCAGGGAACAACTTATCACGGCTGGTGGAAAAATCAGTGGCAACTCTGGGTACAGGGAAAAAATCGTAAAATGGTATGTGCATTAACGGGCGGAAAGAGTAGCAAAGCAGAAATGCTCTCTTTAGCAACCAGCAGACATTTTATCCACTGGCTACATAAACAAGCCGTATTTACTCACAGCACCCCGCTTTCAGCAGGGCGCGTTACGCAAATACTGCTTTCTCTGGCTCAGGATTACAACAACTGCGCCAGACGGTTAATATCCGACTGAATCGCCCCGGCGGTGACGTCGCGCCCTGCACCTGGCCCGCGGATCACCAGCGGGTTGTCGCGATACCAGCGGCTTTCGATGGCAAAGACGTTATCGCACGGTAGTAGTGATGCCAGCGGATGGTCTTCTCGCACCGCTTCCACGCCTACTCGCGCTTTGCCGTTGGCATCGAAACGCGCCACGTAGCGCAACACCAGCCCCATTTCACGGGCCGCTTCCAACCGTTGTACCATCTGCTCATTAAGTTCATCGCCATTTTCAAAGAAATGGTCGATGCTTCCACCTTCGCAATGGGTTGGCACCAGTGATTCAACACGCACCTGGTCCGGTTCAATGTTGTAACCCGCTTCACGCGCCAGAATCACCAGCTTGCGCATCACGTCTTTGCCGGAGAGGTCATCACGCGGGTCAGGTTCAGTTAAGCCCTGCTGCCACGCCTGATCCACCAGCTCGGTAAACGGCACGCTACCGTCGAATTGCAGGAACAGCCAGGAGAGTGTGCCGGAGAAGATCCCGCTGATCGACAAAATAGTGTCGCCGCTGTCGATCAGATCGCGCACGGTATGGTTGATCGGCAAACCTGCGCCGACGGTGGCGTTGTATAGCCAGTGACGCCCGGTTTTTTCGAACGCGTCGTGGATCTGGCGATATTTATTGCTGTCGCTCGCTCCCGCCAGTTTGTTGGCACTGATGACGTGGAAACCGTGGCTGGCGAAATCGAGGTATTGATCGGCCAGTTGCTGACTGGCGGTAACGTCCAGCACCACTAAATCATCATACGGATGGGCACGCATCCACAGGAATAGCGACTCTTCATCCTGCTCGACGGCTTCATCATTAAAGAAGGCTAGCGCGCGGCTGGCGTCCAGCCCGTCATAGCTCAACAGGCTACGGCGGCTGTCCACCACGCCTGCCAGCACAAATTCAAAGCCGGTGCGCGCCGAGAGCGTGCTCTGCTCACGGGCGAACAGTTCCAGCCAGCGGGAACCGATATTGCCCTTACCGAACAATACCAGGCCGATGCGTTTTTCTGCGCGGAAGACGGACTGATGCAGCCCCTGAATCAGGCTTTCGGTCGGCCCGGTGCGCAGTACTGCCACCAGGCTGATGCCGTCATCGGAGTGCCAGGTAAACTCGACCGGCTGGCCTTTCAGTTGCTGCCAGAAGCGGTGGCAATGCAGCGGGTTACGGGTGACGCCTGCACCAACCATCGCCACCAGCGCCAGCCCCTGACGCAGGCGCAGTTCGCCGGGTAATCCCGCTTCGTCGAGGATTTTCAGCGCACTGTCGGCCACTTCCGAGGTGTAGCAAAATTGCAGCAACTGGCGATCGTTATGCACGCCAACTGCCAGTGGGCGCACCTGAGCACGTTTCAGGATTTGGTCGATCTCTTTATGCGCCAGTTTAAAATCCTGACTGGCGGGCACCTGAAACTCAATCAAACAGACATCATCGTGGCTGGTGACAATACGCGCGCCAGTACCTGAGGCCAGCACGCGTTCAATGCGCGTGGAACCTTGATCCGGCGTGTAGCTACAGCGCAGCTGCAGGTCGATTTCGCTGCCAGAAACTGGCTGTAAAGTACGGGCGTGAAGAACGGGGGCCGCCAGACGCGCCAGTTCGCTGGCTTCATCCAGACGCAGCAACGGCAGCAGGCAGGCGTCTTTCACTTTACGCGGGTCGGCGCTATATACCCCGGCGACGTCGCTCCAGATGGTTACGCGGGAAACTCCCGCCAGCGCACCGATTTGTGTCGCGGAATAGTCGGAACCGTTACGCCCCAGCAGCACCGTTTCACCGGCGTTGTTACGGCTGATAAACCCGGTCACCACCAGACGTTTGCCCGGATGTTGTACCAGTAGCTGTTGCAGCAACGGGTAAGAAAGCCCTTCATCAACCTGCGGCTGCGCGGCGCGTTCAGCGCGTAAAAACTCGCGGGCATCAAGCCAGGCCGCTGGCAGCCCTTGTTGATTAAGTACCGCAGACATCAGGCGCGCCGACCACACTTCACCGTGGCCCACCACTTCCGCATACACCGCATCGTTAATACCGCTGTCGAGCAGCGCCGCCAGGCGTTCCAGATCGCTGACAAAAGCGCTAATGAGGCTATCGGCTTCTTCAGCGGGTAGCAGGCCGCTAATCAGATCGCACTGATAGCGACGCAGCGTTTGTTGAACCTGATGCGCAGAGAGACGATCGGTCTGGCTTAGTTTCAACCAGTTAATCAACTGGTTAGTGGTGCTACCGGCGGCGGAAACCACCATCATATCGTCAGGCTGAGAGTACTCCGCCATAATGCCCGCGACACGCAAATAACACTTCACATCAGCCAGACTACTGCCACCAAATTTATGCAGTTGACGACCTTTCGCCCCTGCCTGCGCAATCACACTCATTTTTACCCCTTGTTTGCAGCCCGGAAGCCATTTTCCAGGTCGGCAATTAAATCTTCGCCATCTTCAATACCGGTGGAGATACGCAGCAGCGTCTCGGAGATCCCGGCGGCAGCACGCGCTTCTGGTGCCATGCCTGCATGTGTCATGGTTGCGGCGTGAGAGATTAAACTTTCCACTCCCCCTAATGATTCCGCCAGCGTAAACAACGACAACCCGCCCAGGAAACGACGCAGCGTCTGCTCATCGCCATCCAGTTCAAAACTCAACATTGCGCCAAAGCCTTTTTGCTGGCGCGCAGCAATTTCATGCCCTTGATTTTCCGGCAGCGACGGGTGATACAGTTTTTTCACCAACGGCTGGGTTTGCAGATATTTCACAATCGCCTGCGCGTTGCGCTGGGCCAGCTCCATACGCGGCACCAGCGTTCGCAAACCGCGCAGCAACAAATAACTGTCAAACGCGCCGCCCGTCACGCCAATATTGTTTGCCCACCAGGCCAGTTCGGTGACAACGTCCGGGTCTTTAGCAATCACCACGCCAGCCACTACATCTGAGTGACCGTTCAGATATTTCGTGCATGAATGCAACACCAGATCGGCACCTAATGCCAGCGGATTTTGTAATGCCGGGCTTAAGAAGGTGTTATCCACCACGCTCACCGCCCCGACTTCCCTTGCCAGATGGCAGATTTTCGCAATATCCACGACGCGTAACAATGGATTACTTGGGCTTTCTACCAGTACCAGTTTGGGTTTTTCTGCCAGCGCTGCCCGTAATGCTTGTTCATCGCCTTGATCAACAAACAGCACGCGATAACAGCCGCGTTTCGCCAGGCTGTCGAACAGGCGATAGCTGCCGCCGTAGCAGTCGTGCGGCGCAACCAGCAAATCGCCAGGTTTCAAAAAGACGGTCGTTACCAGGTGGATGGCAGACATGCCGGTATTAGTCAGCACTGCACCAGCACCGCCTTCCAGTTCAGCCAGCGCACGCTGAACCACATCGCGCGTTGGGTTGCCGCGACGCGAGTAATCATGCGCGCGCGGTTCATTAAATCCGGTAAAGTTATAGGTGCTGGAAAGATGGATGGGAGGGACAACGCAACCATACTGTTCGTCGTCATTTAACCCGCTACGCACTGCAATGGTGGCCTGTTTACGCGTCATGTGATGAAGTTCCCTGGGCTTGGTCGGTGAAATGTCAGGCACCAGAGTAAACATTGTGTTAATGGACGTCAATACATCTGGACATCTAAACTTCTTTGCGTATAGATTGAGCAAATCCCAAATAGCCGTTAAAATTATATGCATTATCACGCCGACAGGTGCATTACACGATGTCACGGTAACGCCTGTACGGTAAACTATGCGGGTTTACGGTCAGTACCCACATAAATTGTGTGGTCTGGTCTCAATTTATTGACGAAGAGGATTAAGTATCTCATGGCTGAATGGAGCGGCGAATATATCAGCCCATACGCTGAGCACGGCAAGAAGAGTGAACAAGTCAAAAAGATTACGGTTTCCATTCCTCTTAAGGTGTTAAAAATCCTCACCGATGAACGCACGCGTCGTCAGGTGAACAACCTGCGTCACGCTACCAACAGCGAGCTGCTGTGCGAAGCGTTTCTGCATGCCTTTACCGGGCAACCTCTGCCGGATGATGCCGACCTGCGTAAAGAGCGCAGCGACGAGATCCCGGAAGCGGCAAAAGAGATCATGCGTGAGATGGGGATTAACCCGGAAACGTGGGAATACTAAAGCGGAAAAGAGCGGCGCGGAGTTAACCAGCCGCTTTTTTCATACATGGACGTTTAACTATGAAATACAGGCTACTGATCCTCAGCCTGCTGGTTTCTGTGCCTGCCCTTGCCTGGCAGCCGGAAACTGGCGACATCATCTTTCAGATCTCTCGCTCATCGCAAAGTAAAGCAATCCAACTGGCGACCCATTCTGATTACAGCCATACCGGTATGCTGGTGATGCGTAACAAAAAGCCCTACGTCTTTGAAGCAGTCGGCCCGGTGAAATACACCCCGCTCAAGCAGTGGATCGCCCATGGTGAAAAGGGCAAATACGTTGTTCGCCGCGTTGAAGGCGGACTGAGTGTTGAACAACAGCAAAAACTGGCGCAAACGGCAAAACGTTATCTCGGCAAACCGTACGATTTCAGCTTCTCGTGGAGTGATGATCGCCAGTACTGTTCGGAAGTAGTGTGGAAGGTTTACCAGAATGCGCTGGGGATGCGCGTAGGTGAACAGCAGAAGTTGAAAGAGTTCGATCTTAGTAACCCGCTGGTTCAGGCAAAACTCAAAGAACGTTACGGGAAAAATATTCCGCTTGAGGAAACGGTGGTCTCGCCACAAGCCGTTTTCGATGCGCCACAACTCACCACAGTCGCCAAAGAATGGCCGCTGTTTTCGTGGTAATACGACCAAAATTACAGGCACAAAAAAAGCGCCGTGCGGCGCTTTTTTCGGAAATCCGGTCTTATTTGCTGCCCGGGATGTTGAAACGCTTGTTGAAGCGGTCAACACGGCCACCGGTAGCAACATCACGCTGTTTGCCAGTGAAGAACGGGTGGCACTTGCTGCACACGTCGAGGTTCAGATCATGACCAACGGTGGAGCGGATTTTCATTACGTTACCGCAAGAGCAGCTAGCAGTAATTTCTTCGTATTTCGGGTGAATATCTTTTTTCATGGGAAAACCTCGGTTTAAGGCCGCGTCGCTCTTCCAGCCCTAACGCCAGACACCACGCGATGTTTAAAGTATAGTTTGACACGATCATTTCGTATCAAAGGCGCCGAATCATACAGAAATTAACCAGCGTATGCAAACTGATCCGCACTCCTCTACGGCAATGTGTATACTGTTCCACCGAATTTCAAGTCAGGATGATGCTATGCCCGTTGCTCACGTTGCCTTGCCCGTTCCGCTTCCTCGTACCTTTGACTATCTGCTGCCAGAAGGCATGACGGTTAAAGCCGGGTGTCGCGTGCGTGTGCCGTTTGGCAAACAGCAGGAGCGTATCGGGGTTGTGGTGTCAGTTAGCGACGTCAGCGAGCTGCCGCTCAACGAGCTGAAAGCGGTAGTAGAAGTGCTGGACGTTGAGCCGGTATTTACTCACTCCGTCTGGCGATTACTGCTATGGGCGGCAGATTACTATCATCATCCGATTGGCGATGTGCTGTTTCATGCCTTGCCGATTTTACTGCGCCAGGGGCGGCCTGCGGCGAACGCGCCGATGTGGTACTGGTTTGCCACTGAACAAGGTCAGGCGGTGGATCTGAACAGCCTGAAACGTTCGCCAAAGCAACAACAGGCGCTGGCAGCGTTACGGCAAGGCAAAATCTGGCGCGATCAGGTCGCGGAACTTGAATTTAATGATGCCGCATTGCAGGCGCTGCGCAAAAAAGGTCTGTGTGATTTAGCAAGTGAAACACCAGAGTTTAGCGACTGGCGCACGAACTATGCCGTTTCTGGTGAACGGTTGCGATTGAATACCGAACAGGCCACCGCCGTTGGCGCAATTCATAGTGCGGCAGATACTTTTTCTGCCTGGCTGCTGGCGGGTGTTACCGGTTCCGGTAAAACAGAAGTTTATTTGAGCGTACTGGAAAACGTGCTCGCTCAGGGCAAACAGGCGCTGGTGATGGTGCCGGAAATCGGCCTGACACCGCAAACTATTGCCCGTTTTCGTGAGCGGTTTAATGCGCCAGTGGAAGTTCTGCATTCCGGCCTGAACGACAGCGAGCGTCTTTCGGCGTGGTTGAAAGCGAAAAATGGTGAGGCGGCGATTGTGATCGGCACTCGCTCCGCACTGTTTACGCCGTTTAAAAATCTCGGTGTGATTGTCATTGATGAAGAGCACGACAGTTCCTATAAACAGCAGGAAGGCTGGCGCTACCATGCCCGCGACCTGGCGGTGTACCGTGCGCACAGCGAGCAAATCCCGATTATTCTTGGTTCCGCAACGCCCGCGCTGGAAACGTTGTGCAACGTGCAGCAGAAAAAATACCGCCTGCTGCGCCTGACCCGTCGGGCAGGCAATGCGCGCCCCGCAATTCAACATGTGCTGGATTTAAAAGGTCAGAAGGTGCAGGCGGGGCTGGCTCCGGCATTGATCACCCGAATGCGCCAACATTTACAGGCCGACAATCAGGTTATCCTCTTCCTTAACCGCCGGGGTTTTGCACCTGCCCTGCTGTGCCATGACTGCGGCTGGATAGCCGAATGCCCGCGTTGCGATCACTACTACACGCTACATCAGGCGCAACAGCATCTGCGCTGTCACCACTGTGACAGTCAGCGTCCGGTACCGCGCCAGTGCCCTTCCTGCGGCTCCACGCACCTGGTACCCGTGGGGCTGGGCACCGAACAGCTTGAGCAGACGCTCGCGCCCATGTTCCCTGGTGTGCCCATTTCTCGTATCGACCGCGATACCACCAGCCGCAAAGGCGCGCTGGAACAACAACTGGCGGAAGTGCATCGCGGCGGCGCGAGGATTTTGATCGGCACGCAAATGCTGGCGAAAGGTCACCACTTTCCGGATGTGACGCTGGTGGCGTTACTGGATGTGGACGGCGCGCTGTTTTCTGCCGATTTTCGTTCGGCGGAGCGTTTCGCCCAGCTTTACACCCAGGTCGCCGGTCGTGCAGGGCGTGCGGGTAAACAGGGCGAAGTGGTGCTGCAAACGCACCATCCGGAACATCCGCTATTGCAAACGTTGCTCTATAAAGGCTACGACGCTTTTGCCGAACAGGCGCTGGCTGAGCGGCGAATGATGCAACTGCCGCCGTGGACCAGCCATGTGATTGTGCGTGCGGAAGATCATAACAATCAGCACGCGCCATTGTTCCTGCAACAACTGCGTAATCTCATCCTCTCCAGCCCACTGGCGGACGACAAACTCTGGGTTCTCGGCCCAGTTCCGGCGCTGGCTCCGAAACGTGGCGGTCGCTGGCGCTGGCAAATTTTGTTGCAGCACCCTTCCCGCGTGCGCTTACAGCACATCATCAATGGTACGCTGGCGCTCATCAATACAATACCGGATTCCCGTAAAGTGAAATGGGTGCTGGATGTTGATCCGATTGAGGGTTAAACCGCTCACGATGCGAGGCGGATCGAAAAATTCAATATTCATCACACTTTTCATGAAAATTCTGTAACCGTTTTCACGCGCTATCTGCTAAAAATGTTGCCGATGTGAAGTAAACATGGAAGTAGTACGCCTGCCGTGCCGGGCGAGGAGTGAGTGTGAAAGCGAAGAAGCAGGAAACTGCCGCGACCATGAAAGACGTTGCCCTCAAGGCAAAAGTCTCTACAGCGACCGTCTCCCGAGCATTAATGAATCCCGATAAAGTCTCCCAGGCCACCCGTAATCGGGTTGAAAAAGCGGCCCGGGAAGTGGGTTATTTACCGCAGCCTATGGGGCGCAACGTCAAGCGTAATGAATCCCGCACCATTCTGGTGATTGTCCCGGATATCTGCGATCCCTTCTTTAGCGAAATTATTCGCGGTATCGAAGTTACGGCGGCAAATCACGGATATCTGGTGCTGATTGGCGACTGTGCGCATCAAAATCAGCAGGAAAAAACCTTTATCGATTTGATCATCACCAAGCAAATTGATGGCATGTTGCTGCTGGGTTCAAGGCTGCCGTTTGATGCCAGCATTGAGGAACAGCGTAATCTGCCGCCGATGGTGATGGCGAACGAATTTGCACCGGAACTGGAGCTACCTACAGTTCATATCGACAATCTGACCGCCGCATTTGATGCAGTAAATTATTTATATGAGCAAGGGCATAAACGGATTGGCTGTATAGCCGGTCCCGAAGAGATGCCGCTGTGTCACTACCGCCTGCAAGGCTACGTTCAGGCGCTGCGTCGCTGCGGCATTATGGTTGATCCGCAATACATCGCCCGGGGCGACTTCTCCTTTGAAGCCGGAAGCAAAGCAATGCAACAGCTGCTTGCTCTTCCGCAACCGCCTACTGCTGTCTTCTGCCATAGCGATGTAATGGCGCTCGGCGCACTTTCTCAGGCAAAACGTCAGGGGCTGAAAGTCCCGGAAGACCTTTCCATAATCGGTTTTGATAACATCGACCTGACGCAATTTTGTGATCCGCCGCTGACAACCATCGCGCAGCCGCGTTACGAAATCGGTCGGGAAGCTATGCTGTTATTGCTTGATCAAATGCAGGGGCAACACGTTGGCAGTGGCTCTCGTTTAATGGACTGCGAACTTATCATCCGGGGATCAACACGCGCGTTACCTTAAAGTAAACCTTTAAGACTGCCGTGACTGGTCAAAGGCCCGCCGCTTAAGTAACATGGCGGGCTGACGAACGAATAAATACAGCGAAACGATAGTGGCACAACGAGATTATGTACGCCGCAGCCAACCGGCACCTTCGCGGCGAAAAAAAAGCACCTCACGGAAAAAGCAACGAAATCTGCCTGCGGTTTCTCCCGCAATGGTCGCTATTGCTGCCGCCGTTCTTGTGACCTTTATCGGTGGTCTGTACTTCATTACGCATCACAAGAAAGAAGAGTCCGAGACGCTGCAAAGCCAGAAAGTGACCGGAAACGGATTACCACCGAAACCAGAAGAACGCTGGCGCTACATTAAAGAGCTGGAAAGTCGCCAGCCGGGTGTGCGTGCACCAACAGAACCTTCTGCCGGTGGTGAAGTGAAAACGCCGGAGCAACTGACACCAGAACAACGTCAGCTTCTTGAACAAATGCAGGCTGATATGCGCCAGCAGCCAACGCAGCTGGTTGAAGTTCCGTGGAATGAACAGACGCCGGAACAGCGTCAGCAAACGCTTCAACGTCAGGCACAACAGCGTCAGATTCAGGCGGCTCAACAGCAGCAGCGTCAGGCTGAGCAGGCATATCAACAACCGCGTACCGCGCAAGCGCAGCAACCACCGCGCCAGACGCAGCAGACTCGCCAGGCGGCTCAGCAGCCGTACCAGGATCTCCTGCAAACGCCAGCACACACTGCCGCGGCGCAGCCGAAGTCACAGCAAGTCGCGCCTGTTAGCCGGGCCGCTGACGCGCCAAAACCGACGGCGGAGAAAAAAGACGAACGCCGCTGGATGGTGCAGTGCGGTTCGTTCAGAGGCGCGGAACAGGCAGAGACGGTACGTGCTCAGCTGGCGTTTGAAGGCTTTGACTCGAAGATCACCACCAACAATGGCTGGAATCGTGTGGTCATTGGCCCGGTGAAAGGCAAAGAGAACGCAGACAGCACCCTCAATCGCCTGAAGATGGCGGGTCATACAAACTGTATTCGACTCGCTACCGGGGGTTGAAACCCTCAAAATCCCCCCCATCTATAATTGCATTATGCCCCGTACTTTTGTACGGGGTTTGTACTCTGTATTCGTAACCAAGGGGTCAGCTCGTGACAACTATAGTAAGCGTACGCCGTAACGGCCATGTGGTCATCGCTGGTGATGGTCAGGCCACGTTGGGCAATACCGTAATGAAAGGTAACGTGAAAAAGGTCCGCCGTCTGTACAACGACAAAGTCATCGCGGGCTTTGCGGGCGGTACTGCGGATGCTTTTACGCTGTTCGAACTGTTTGAACGTAAACTGGAAATGCATCAGGGCCATCTGGTCAAAGCCGCCGTTGAGCTGGCAAAAGACTGGCGTACCGATCGCATGTTACGCAAACTTGAAGCACTGCTGGCAGTCGCGGATGAAACCGCTTCACTGATCATCACCGGTAACGGTGACGTGGTGCAGCCAGAAAACGATCTTATTGCTATCGGCTCCGGCGGCCCTTACGCCCAGGCTGCGGCGCGCGCGCTGTTAGAAAACACTGAACTAAGCGCCCGTGAAATTGCTGAAAAGGCGTTGGATATTGCAGGCGACATTTGCATCTATACCAACCATTTCCACACCATCGAAGAATTAAGCTACAAAGCGTAAGGATCTCCCATGTCTGAAATGACCCCACGCGAAATCGTCAGCGAACTGGATAAGCACATCATCGGCCAGGATAACGCCAAGCGTTCCGTGGCGATTGCACTGCGTAACCGCTGGCGTCGCATGCAGCTTAACGAAGAGCTGCGCCATGAAGTGACCCCGAAAAATATCCTGATGATCGGCCCGACCGGTGTCGGTAAAACTGAAATCGCTCGTCGTCTGGCTAAGCTGGCGAATGCGCCGTTCATCAAAGTTGAAGCGACCAAATTCACCGAAGTGGGCTATGTAGGTAAGGAAGTGGATTCTATTATCCGCGATCTGACCGATGCCGCCGTGAAAATGGTACGCGTCCAGGCTATTGAGAAAAACCGTTATCGCGCTGAAGAACTGGCAGAAGAACGTATTCTCGACGTGCTGATCCCACCGGCTAAAAACAACTGGGGACAGACCGAACAACAGCAGGAACCGTCCGCTGCTCGTCAGGCATTCCGCAAAAAACTGCGTGAAGGCCAGCTCGATGACAAAGAAATCGAGATCGATCTTGCCGCAGCACCGATGGGCGTTGAAATTATGGCGCCTCCGGGAATGGAAGAGATGACCAGCCAGCTGCAGTCCATGTTCCAGAACCTGGGTGGTCAGAAACAAAAAGCGCGTAAGCTGAAAATCAAAGACGCCATGAAGCTGCTGATTGAAGAAGAAGCGGCGAAACTGGTGAATCCGGAAGAGCTGAAGCAAGACGCTATCGACGCCGTTGAACAGCACGGGATCGTGTTTATCGACGAAATCGACAAAATCTGTAAGCGCGGCGAGTCTTCCGGTCCGGATGTTTCTCGTGAAGGTGTTCAGCGTGACCTGCTGCCGCTGGTAGAAGGTTGCACCGTTTCCACCAAACACGGGATGGTCAAAACTGACCACATTCTGTTTATCGCTTCTGGCGCGTTCCAGATTGCGAAACCGTCTGACCTGATCCCGGAACTGCAAGGTCGTCTGCCAATCCGCGTTGAACTGCAGGCACTGACCACCAGCGACTTCGAGCGTATTCTGACCGAGCCGAATGCCTCTATCACCGTGCAGTACAAAGCACTGATGGCGACTGAAGGCGTAAATATCGAGTTCACCGACTCCGGTATTAAGCGGATCGCGGAAGCAGCATGGCAGGTGAACGAATCTACCGAAAACATCGGTGCTCGTCGTTTACATACTGTTCTGGAGCGTTTAATGGAAGAGATTTCCTACGACGCCAGCGATTTAAGCGGTCAAACCATCACTATTGACGCAGATTATGTGAGCAAACATCTGGATGCGTTGGTGGCAGATGAAGATCTGAGCCGTTTTATCCTATAATCGCGTTCAATCATTTTCATCATTGTTTGATGGGGCTGAAAGGCCCCATTTTTATTGGCGCGTATTATGACTGAACAACAAATTAGCCGAACTCAGGCGTGGCTGGAAAGTTTACGACCTAAAACCCTCCCCCTCGCCTTTGCTGCAATTATCGTCGGGACGGCGCTGGCATGGTGGCAAGGTCACTTCGATCCGCTGGTCGCCCTGCTGGCACTGATTACCGCCGGACTGCTTCAAATTCTCTCTAACCTCGCTAATGATTACGGTGATGCAGTAAAAGGCAGCGATAAACCTGACCGCATTGGCCCGCTACGTGGCATGCAAAAAGGGGTCATTACCCAGCAAGAGATGAAACGGGCGCTCATTATTACCGTCGTGCTCATCTGTCTCTCCGGGCTGGCACTGGTTGCAGTGGCGTGCCATACGCTGGCCGATTTTGTCGGCTTCCTGATTCTTGGCGGGTTGTCGATCATTGCCGCTATCACCTACACCGTGGGCAATCGTCCTTATGGTTATATCGGTCTGGGTGATATTTCCGTACTGGTTTTCTTTGGCTGGTTAAGCGTCATGGGCAGCTGGTATTTACAGGCTCATACGTTGATTCCGGCGTTGATCCTTCCGGCGACCGCCTGTGGCCTGCTGGCAACAGCGGTTCTGAACATTAATAACCTGCGTGATATCAATAGCGACCGCGAGAATGGCAAAAACACGCTGGTAGTGCGCTTAGGTGAAGTGAACGCGCGTCGTTACCATGCCTGCCTGCTGATGGGCTCTCTGGTGTGTCTGGCGCTGTTTAATCTCTTTTCACTGCATAGCCTGTGGGGCTGGCTGTTCCTGCTGGCGGCACCATTACTGGTGAAGCAAGCCCGTTATGTGATGCGGGAAATGGACCCGGTGGCGATGCGACCGATGCTGGAACGCACTGTCAAGGGAGCGTTACTGACTAACCTGCTGTTTGTTTTAGGGATATTCCTAAGCCAGTGGGCAGCATAACTGACAAATATCAATTAACAATTGATGATTTTGCCAACAGCCCACATAGCGCGATATACTGAAAATTCTCGCAGCAACTGAATGTTAAGCCTATGAAATACGATACTTCCGAGCTTTGTGACATCTATCAAGAAGATGTTAACGTCGTGGAACCGCTGTTCTCCAACTTTGGCGGACGGGCGTCGTTTGGCGGACAAATAATCACGGTAAAATGTTTCGAGGACAACGGGTTGCTGTACGATCTGCTCGAACAGAATGGCCGTGGTCGTGTTCTCGTCGTTGATGGCGGTGGTTCTGTTCGTCGCGCACTGGTCGATGCTGAGCTGGCGCGTCTGGCAGTACAAAATGAATGGGAAGGCCTGGTCATTTACGGCGCGGTGCGTCAGGTAGATGACCTGGAAGAGCTGGATATCGGCATCCAGGCGATGGCAGCAATTCCAGTCGGTGCCGCTGGCGAAGGCATTGGCGAAAGCGATGTCCGCGTTAATTTTGGCGGCGTCACCTTCTTCTCCGGTGACCATCTTTATGCCGACAATACCGGGATTATTCTTTCAGAAGATCCGCTGGATATTGAATAAGTACCTGCCATGCGTTAAAAGGGGAATTAAATTCCCCTTTTTTATATGCAAAATATTCATAAAGACTATCGTTTGTTTTTATTTAATTCATTTTAAATATCAATAGTTCACATCTGACAATATAAATTAATTATCGATAAATCATTTCATAAAAATATGCAGCATTAAAAATTAATGCTATATGGTAAATTAACTATTCTGGGAATAGGGATATGAATCATCGTTAGTAGCGAACGTATTATATAATAAGGGATTGATATGAGATACGTTATCTTATTAATACTATGGATAATAACTACTTTTCTTAGTCATCTTCAGCACAGCAACCTACTGTCTGGAGATCCTGGCATGGTTGGCGAGTATATCGGTTCAGTATTTCTGGGGCCGTTGTTACTTCCCGTGCTTGTGTCAGGTATTCTGTGCGCATTTATTAAAAAAAAACGTAACTTCGCCAGTTTTACTCGCGGGTGCTGTTGGGTATTGGGAATCCTGCTTTTATCCAAAGTCGGCAATACGTTTCGTATGTTTACCCCGTGGCAATATACCTTTGAGAATGCTGCGATAACCGTGACTATCCCGAACCGACACTGGAATACGGTTTCCATTAGTACTAATAAAACCATTGATATAAGAAGTGAGGATAATAGCGTCTTCATTTCTGCTTTCCGCCTGCCCGCAGGACGTAGCGCCGATGACCCGCTGGAAGCGTTAAAGAAGAAGCAGCGAGACAATCTCAAGGATCAATACAATGAGGAAGCCTTCCAGTTTCATGATTGTAATGCCAAACATTTCACCTGTAAGTATCAGGATGTGTTGATAAATTTTGATGGTCAGCAGAAAAGAACCATCAGTGTTTATCTTGAAGACACCCCCAGGGCTGTGGGGATCATTGCATTAATGGCGCCAGATACGGCAGATAAATATCGCCAACAGGCGATGGAGATTATGCTTTCCGCTAAAAATGCAGTGAAGTAAAAAATAAGGCGCCTTGCGGCGCCTCTGCGTGGAAGAGATTAAACCTCTTCCATGCGACCCAGCAGGGCCTGCAGACGTTCCTGCCAGCCGTTCTGCTGTTCTTTCAGATGGTTGTTCTCACGCTCCAGCTCTTCGCGCTGATGCTGGGCATTTTGAACTTCCTGCGACAGTGAGTTGTTTTTTTCTTTCAGCTCTTCGATTTCCATCTGCAACAGAGTGATGGTATCAATCGCCTGCTGTACTTTTGCTTCCAGTTTCTCAAACACTTCTAATGACATTGTCATACCTCTCCTGAATTGCAAGGCGTTGATGGATAAAAATCCTCGTCCCGATTACCGGTGACGCCTTAATAAATACGAGCGCACTTTAGTTAGCTCCGATTGTATGAAGCCGCGCCATCGCTGTCCAGCGGCACGCCTTGCAGATTACGGTTTGCCACACTTTTCATCCTTCTCCTGGAGACATAATCCACGCAAATCGAAAATGTTAATAAATTTGTTGCGCGAATGATCTAACAAACATGCATCATGTACAATCAGATGGAATAAATGGCGCGATAACGCTCATTTTATGACGAAGCACACACATTTTAAGTTCGATATTTCTCGTTTTTGCTCGTTAACGATAAGTTTACAGCATGCCTACAAGCATCGTGGAGGTCCGTGACTTTCACGCATACAACAAACATTAACTCTTCAGGATCCGATTATGAGTCAAACATCAACCTTGAAAGGCCAGTGCATTGCTGAATTCCTCGGTACCGGGTTGTTGATTTTTTTCGGTGTGGGTTGCGTTGCAGCACTAAAAGTCGCTGGTGCGTCTTTTGGTCAGTGGGAAATCAGTGTCATTTGGGGACTGGGGGTGGCAATGGCCATCTACCTGACCGCAGGGGTTTCCGGCGCGCATCTTAACCCCGCTGTTACCATTGCATTGTGGCTGTTTGCCTGTTTCGACAAGCGCAAAGTTATTCCTTTTATCGTTTCACAAGTTGCCGGCGCTTTCTGCGCTGCGGCTTTAGTTTACGGGCTTTACTACAATTTATTTTTCGACTTCGAGCAGACTCATCACATTGTTCGCGGCAGCGTTGAAAGTGTTGATCTGGCTGGCACTTTCTCTACTTACCCTAATCCTCATATCAATTTTGTGCAGGCTTTCGCAGTTGAGATGGTGATTACCGCTATTCTGATGGGGCTGATCCTGGCGTTAACGGACGATGGCAACGGTGTACCACGCGGCCCTTTGGCTCCCTTGCTGATTGGTCTACTGATTGCGGTCATTGGCGCATCTATGGGCCCATTGACGGGCTTTGCCATGAACCCAGCGCGTGACTTCGGTCCGAAAGTCTTTGCCTGGCTGGCGGGCTGGGGCAATGTCGCCTTTACCGGCGGCAGAGACATTCCTTACTTCCTGGTGCCGCTTTTTGGCCCTATCGTTGGCGCGATTGTAGGTGCATTTGCCTATCGCAAACTGATTGGTCGCCATTTGCCTTGCGATATCTGTGTTGTGGAAGAAAAGGAGACCACAACTCCTTCAGAACAAAAAGCTTCGCTGTAATATGACTACGGGACAATTAAACATGACTGAAAAAAAATATATCGTTGCGCTCGACCAGGGCACCACCAGCTCCCGCGCGGTCGTAATGGATCACGATGCCAATATCATTAGCGTGTCACAGCGCGAATTTGAGCAAATCTACCCAAAACCAGGCTGGGTAGAACACGACCCAATGGAAATCTGGGCCACCCAAAGCTCCACGCTGGTAGAAGTGCTGGCGAAAGCCGATATCAGTTCCGATCAAATTGCAGCTATCGGTATTACGAATCAGCGTGAAACCACTATTGTCTGGGAAAAAGAAACCGGCAAGCCTATCTATAACGCTATTGTCTGGCAGTGTCGTCGTACCGCAGAAATCTGCGAGCATTTAAAACGTGACGGTTTAGAAGATTATATCCGCAGCAATACCGGTCTGGTGATTGACCCGTACTTCTCTGGCACCAAAGTGAAGTGGATCCTCGACCATGTGGAAGGCTCTCGCGAGCGTGCACGTCGTGGTGAATTGCTGTTTGGTACGGTGGATACGTGGCTTATCTGGAAAATGACTCAGGGCCGTGTCCATGTGACCGATTACACCAACGCCTCTCGTACCATGTTGTTCAACATCCATACCCTGGACTGGGACGACAAAATGCTGGAAGTGCTGGATATTCCGCGCGAGATGCTGCCAGAAGTGCGTCGTTCTTCCGAAGTGTACGGTCAGACTAACATTGGCGGCAAAGGCGGCACGCGTATTCCAATCTCCGGGATCGCCGGTGACCAGCAGGCGGCGCTGTTTGGTCAGTTGTGCGTGAAAGAAGGGATGGCGAAGAATACCTACGGCACTGGCTGCTTTATGCTGATGAACACCGGCGAGAAAGCGGTGAAATCAGAAAACGGCCTGCTGACCACCATCGCCTGTGGCCCAACTGGCGAAGTAAACTATGCGCTGGAAGGTGCGGTGTTTATGGCGGGCGCATCCATTCAGTGGCTGCGTGATGAGATGAAGCTGATTAATGACGCCTACGATTCC
Organism: Escherichia sp. HH26CH; assembly: GCF_009820205.1. NCBI lineage: Bacteria > Pseudomonadati > Pseudomonadota > Gammaproteobacteria > Enterobacterales > Enterobacteriaceae > Escherichia > Escherichia sp. HH26CH. Next base: position 84,785 of record NZ_VNXM01000044.1, on the reverse strand, counting down.
GAATATTTCGCCACCAAAGTACAAAATACCAACGGTGTGTATGTGGTTCCGGCGTTTACCGGGCTGGGTGCGCCGTACTGGGATCCGTATGCGCGCGGGGCGATTTTCGGTCTGACTCGTGGAGTGAACGCTAACCACATTATACGCGCGACGCTGGAGTCTATTGCTTATCAGACGCGTGACGTGCTGGAAGCGATGCAGGCCGATTCTGGTATTCGTCTGCACGCCCTGCGCGTGGATGGCGGCGCAGTGGCGAACAATTTCCTGATGCAGTTCCAGTCCGATATTCTCGGCACGCGCGTTGAACGCCCGGAAGTACGCGAAGTCACCGCATTGGGTGCGGCCTATCTTGCCGGTCTGGCGGTAGGCTTCTGGCAGAATCTTGACGAGCTGCAAGAGAAAGCGGTGATTGAGCGCGAGTTCCGTCCTGGCATCGAAACCACCGAGCGTAATTACCGTTACGCTGGCTGGAAAAAAGCGGTCAAACGCGCGATGGCGTGGGAAGAACACGACGAGTAATATCAGGCATCTGAACCAATTGCCTGATACTGATCGCCTGATGCGACGCTTACGCGTCTTATCAGGCCTACGAGCCGATGCCATTTTGTGTAGGCCGGATAAGGCGTTCACGCCGCATCTGGCATGTCGTAGACTCTGAAATCGTGCGGGGGCAACCCCCGCACACATCAATAATCCTGCCCTTCCCCTGTGCTACACTTCGCGCCATTCCTTACTGCTTAGAGTTTGCTATGAGACGAGAACTTGCCATCGAATTTTCCCGCGTCACCGAATCTGCGGCGCTGGCTGGCTACAAATGGTTAGGACGCGGCGATAAAAACACCGCGGACGGCGCGGCGGTTAACGCCATGCGTATTATGCTCAACCAGGTCAACATTGACGGCACCATCGTCATTGGTGAAGGTGAAATCGACGAAGCACCGATGCTCTACATTGGTGAAAAAGTCGGTACCGGTCGCGGTGATGCGGTAGATATTGCTGTTGATCCGATTGAAGGCACGCGCATGACGGCGATGGGCCAGGCTAACGCGCTGGCGGTGCTGGCAGTAGGCGATAAAGGCTGCTTCCTCAACGCGCCAGATATGTATATGGAGAAGCTGATCGTCGGACCGGGAGCCAAAGGCACCATTGATCTGAACCTGCCGCTGGCGGATAACCTGCGCAATGTTGCGGCGGCGCTCGGCAAACCGTTGAGCGAACTGACGGTAACGATTCTGGCAAAACCGCGCCACGATGCCGTTATCGCAGAAATGCAGCAACTCGGCGTGCGCGTATTTGCTATTCCGGATGGCGATGTGGCAGCCTCAATTCTCACCTGTATGCCAGACAGCGAAGTTGACGTGCTGTACGGTATTGGTGGCGCGCCGGAAGGCGTGGTTTCTGCGGCGGTGATCCGCGCATTAGATGGTGACATGAATGGTCGTCTGCTGGCACGTCATGACGTTAAAGGCGACAACGAAGAAAATCGCCGCATTGGCGAGCAGGAGCTGGCGCGCTGCAAAGCGATGGGCATCGAAGCGGGTAAAGTGTTGCGTCTGGGCGATATGGCGCGCAGCGACAACGTCATCTTTTCTGCCACTGGCATCACCAAAGGTGATCTGCTGGAAGGTATTAGCCGCAAAGGCAATATCGCCACCACCGAAACACTGCTGATCCGCGGTAAATCACGCACCATTCGTCGCATTCAATCCATCCACTATCTGGATCGTAAAGACCCGGAAATGCAGGTGCACATTCTCTGAGTGATTTGATCGATTGAGCCTTCCAGTCCTTCGGGACTGGAATTTTTTTGTTCGGAGAACGAAGATAAGGCAAGTCAATCAAAACAGGAGAAAAACATGGCTGATTGGGTAACAGGCAAAGTCACTAAAGTGCAGAACTGGACCGACGCCCTGTTTAGTCTCACCGTTCACGCTCCCGTGCTTCCATTTACTGCCGGGCAATTCACCAAACTAGGCCTTGAAATTGACGGCGAACGCGTCCAGCGTGCCTATTCCTACGTTAACTCTCCTGATAATCCCGATCTGGAGTTTTACCTGGTGACCGTCCCCGATGGAAAATTAAGCCCACGATTAGCGGCACTGAAACCGGGCGATGAAGTACAGGTGGTTAGCGAAGCAGCTGGCTTCTTTGTGCTGGATGAGGTCCCTGACTGCGAAACACTGTGGATGCTGGCAACCGGTACAGCGATTGGCCCTTATTTATCAATTCTGCAACTGGGCAAAGATTTAGATCGCTTCAAAAATCTGGTTCTGGTTCACGCCGCACGTTATGCCGCCGACTTAAGTTATCTGCCACTGATGCAAGAACTGGAAAAACGCTACGAAGGGAAACTGCGCATTCAGACGGTGGTCAGTCGGGAAACGGCGGCGGGTTCGCTCACCGGGCGAATACCGGCGTTAATTGAAAGTGGTGAACTGGAAAGTGCGGTGGGCTTGCCGATGGATAAAGAAACCAGCCATGTGATGCTGTGCGGCAATCCACAGATGGTTCGCGATACGCAACAGTTGCTAAAAGAAACCCGGCAGATGACGAAACATTTACGTCGTCGACCGGGCCATATGACAGCGGAGCATTACTGGTAAGCGGTTACTTATCGATAAACGGCACGATGAGCAGATCCGCTTTCAACTTATTGATCATCCCGCGGTATGCCGGCATCAAACGGTTGATAAATGAGTGGTGATGACCACAGACAAGGAGGTCGCACTGCTCTTGTTGCATAATATCCAGCAGTGTTTCCGGCATTTCCCCACGTTCAATACGCAGTTTTGTCTTCGGCCATTGAATATTTTTCGTCAGTTTATACAGCTTGTTATCCGACTTATTCTTCAACAATTGAAGAATATCCTCTGTTGCAGGGAAGTAGATACCCGGATACAACTCGCTTAAGCCATCATCAATATGAATTAACGTCAGGTGAGCGTCATTATGTCTGGCGAGCTCCAGGGCTTTATTCACCAGTAAGGCATCTTCTTCATTCCCGGAAATTGCCACGCCAATGTGTTTATAAGCCATGTTTAACTCCTTCTAAAGCAACTCCATCAAGCTAACGAACGCAGTGATAACTCAAAAATAATCATCTCGGCCTGGCATGAGAAGGTGAAGGCCGCATCAAGCTCAACTTGCCCCTCCAGATCCTTAATCTTATAGGCCACGCTGGCCCCTTCATCCGCAGAGGATGCAGCGGCGGCAAGCTCTTTCAGTTTAGTCATAAAGGACTCTGCTTCTTCGCGGGTGGCAAAAAAGCGCGAAAACTTACTGGTACAGTTGTCGTTATCAATCACCGTACCGATATCAATCGCACATCCTTTAGTACTGCATTTATCTACGACATCTTTCATAGGGCACCTCTGTATATTCGCCTCTCTGTCGATTACGACTTAAGAATAATGCGCCGTTAAGGGAAGAACAAACAAGTAATGATCTTATGGATTACCATTTTTTTTGATATTGCTTAAGGTGAAGAGATCAGAAGGATTTTCCGGGCATTGTCATTTTCAACGTGTAAATAACAAACCCGGAAAAAAATAGCAGTAAGAGATATATTAAAGGTTAATTACTTGATTTATTGTCGGCTTTATACTTCACATCCTGAGTGTCTTTACCATATTTATTTTCGCCTTGTGTGCCAACAAACGCACCAAGATCGATAAGCATCATCACCAGAATCAACGTCGGGACAAAACGCCCCACCGCCCATTGCCAGACACCAGGTAAAATCGCCCAGTTACCCGCCAGCAGCATCCACGCCACAATCATCAGAAATGCCCATGCGCCGGAACGCCCGCGATCATGCAAGCGCTTAACGGTTACTGCCGCTGTTGGCCAAAGCAAGCACACAAGGCAAAACGCCGCGGTCTGAATATCGAGTAAATTTTTACCCGCTAGTGAGAAAAGCACCAGCATGCCTGCGAACCACAGGCCTATCCAAATCCAGAAATCACGGCGTCCAATACGCCCTTTAAATGAAAATAACCATTGCTGTATGGTCATGTAAGTTCCTTGATGGTTGTCTTTTCCAGGATTCTACCCTTTTGACAAGGGCGACAGATATCGTTTTAATCGGAGCCAGTCATAACAAAAGGTACTGTCAATGAAGCCAGGGTGTACGCTGTTTTTTCTCTTATGTTCTGCATTAACCGTTACAACAGCGGCGCATGCACAAACACCAGATACGGCAACGACCGCGCCTTATCTGCTGGCTGGAGCCCCTACTTTCGATCTCTCCATCAGCCAGTTTCGAGAAGACTTTAACAGCCAGAATCCCAGCCTGCCACTGAACGAATTTCGTGCCATCGACAGCAGTCCCGACAAAGCCAATCTCACTCGTGCTGCAAGTAAAATTAATGAGAACTTGTATGCTTCTACAGCGCTGGAGCGCGGTACCTTAAAAATCAAAAGCATTCAAATGACCTGGCTACCCATCCAGGGACCAGAGCAAAAAGCCGCGAAAGCGAAAGCTCAGGAATACATGGCAGCGGTGATCCGCACACTCACCCCATTAATGACCAAAACACAAAGCCAGAAAAAACTGCAGTCGCTACTAACGGCGGGGAAAAACAAACGTTATTACACCGAGACCGAAGGTGCACTGCGTTATGTTGTCGCGGACAACGGCGAAAAGGGGCTGACCTTCGCTGTTGAACCGATTAAGCTGGCGCTATCTGAATCGCTTGAAGGTTTGAATAAATGACAAAAAGCAAAGCCTTTGTGCCGATGAATCTCTATACTGTTTCACAGACCTGCTGCCCTGCGGGGCGGCCATCTTCCTTTATTCGCTTATAAGCGTGGAGAATTAAAATGCGACATCCTTTAGTGATGGGTAACTGGAAACTGAACGGCAGCCGCCACATGGTTCACGAGCTGGTTTCTAACCTGCGTAAAGAGCTGGCAGGTGTTGCTGGCTGTGCGGTTGCAATCGCACCACCGGAAATGTACATCGATATGGCGAAGCGCGAAGCTGAAGGCAGCCACATCATGCTGGGTGCGCAAAACGTGGACCTGAACCTGTCCGGCGCATTCACCGGTGAAACCTCTGCTGCTATGCTGAAAGACATCGGCGCACAGTACATCATCATCGGCCACTCTGAACGTCGTACTTACCACAAAGAGTCTGACGAACTGATCGCGAAAAAATTCGCGGTGCTGAAAGAGCAGGGTCTGACTCCGGTTCTGTGCATCGGTGAAACCGAAGCTGAAAACGAAGCGGGCAAAACTGAAGAAGTTTGTGCACGTCAGATCGACGCGGTACTGAAAACTCAGGGTGCTGCAGCATTCGAAGGTGCGGTTATCGCTTACGAACCTGTATGGGCAATCGGTACTGGCAAATCTGCAACTCCGGCTCAGGCACAGGCTGTTCACAAATTCATTCGTGACCACATCGCTAGAGTTGACGCTAACATCGCTGAACAAGTAATCATCCAGTACGGCGGCTCTGTAAACGCGTCTAACGCTGCAGAACTGTTTGCTCAGCCAGACATCGACGGCGCGCTGGTTGGCGGTGCGTCTCTGAAAGCTGACGCTTTCGCAGTGATCGTTAAAGCTGCAGAAGCGGCTAAACAGGCTTAAGTCTGACAGGTGCCGGATTTCATATCCGGCACTTACTTTCCTTAACTCCTCGCCTTAACGCAAAATCTCACACTGATGATCCTGGATTTCCTCGGCTGAAGCACGGTTCAGCGTCAGTAGATTTCGTTGTGTCGCCAGCAACACAAACGAATTATCACTCTGCCGCACCATCGCCAGCCCGTAGCTTCCCATATGTTCCCGCGCCTCAGGCACTTCTTCTGCAAGCATCATAAATGGGCTGCGTTGTACCAGTTCGCTTTCCGTTACCCGACGCGCCAGGTATTCATGCCCGTGCAAACCACCTGGCAGTGGCAACCAGCGGCTGCTGATGTTCGCCAGATTATTATCCAGCTGTTCGCGCACATCAGGGCGAATACAAGAGATATGAATATGAAAATGGTTTTGCGTACGTCCGGTGCGGGAGTTAATCGCTAAAGAAACCGCGCGATCGGGAACCGGCTGGCCGTATTTTTTACTCATAAAATCACGCGCCTGCCAGGCCAACCAAAAAAAGTTAGGCGTAGAAGGATCGGTCAACAAAGGGCTTTCAGTACCGTTAATACGATACGTTGGCATCAACAGATATTGCAGTGGACCATTGAGGTCTTTTAAAACCACATATCCGGCATTGGGTTTGACTTCCGCACATGGCGAAGGATTTTGATTTTGCTGCTGATTGGGCAAACATTCCTCAAGGACAATCTTACGTAATGTATCCGACTCTTCACCGGTTAATTTCCAGTAACCAATACCGGCAGCCACAACGGCGATAACTATCATCACCAAAAAAAGAAGACCCGCTTTTTTCATCTTTTTTCCCTGTACCTCAAAGAGATGCAAGGGTAACGCAAAATCGTGACAAATAAAAAACCCGGTCGCGAGAAACCACCGGGTTTGATAATTATCCTGGGGAAATCAGCGTTTGCTGATCTGATCGAACGTACCGCCGTTAGCAAAATGCTCTTTTTGCGCTTTCGTCCAGCCGCCGAACTCTTCATCAATGGTGAATAACTTCAATTTTGGAAACGCATTTTCGTACTTTTTCGCTACCTCAGCGTCGCGCGGACGGTAGTAGTTTTTCGCGGCAATTTCCTGACCTTCTGGCGAGTAGAGATATTTCAGGTAGGCTTCCGCCACCTCTTTAGTACCTTTTTTCTCAACCACTTTATCGACCACCGACACGGTTGGCTCTGCGAGGATAGACTCACTCGGCGTGACGATTTCGAATTTATCTTTCCCCAGTTCATTCGCTGCCAGCAGAGCTTCGTTTTCCCAGGCAATCAGTACATCGCCAATTCCGCGCTCGACAAAAGTGTTAGTGGAGCCGCGCGCGCCAGAATCCAGAACTTCGACGTTTTTATACAGTGCCCGAACAAAATCCTGCGCTTTTGCCTGATCGTTGTTGTTGTGGTGCAGCGCGTAGCCCCAGGCAGCCAGGTAGTTCCAGCGCGCGCCACCAGAGCTTTTCGGATTAGGCGTGATCACCGAAACACCCGGTTTAATCAGATCGTTCCAGTCATGGATCTGCTTCGGATTGCCCTTACGTACCAGGAAAACAATGGTGGAAGTGTACGGTGCGGAGTTATCCGGCAGACGTTTGATCCACTCTTTATCAATCCGCCCGCGTTCCGCAATTGCGTCCACGTCATAGGCCAGGGCCAGCGTGACAACATCAGCTTCTATGCCATTGATTACTGACGTCGCTTGTTTACCGGAACCACCATGAGACTGGCGGATTACCACGTTATCGCCAGTTTGCTGTTTCCAGTGGGCGCTGAATGCCTTGTTGTACTGTTCGTACAATTCGCGCGTTGGATCATATGAAACGTTAAGAAGCTGAATATCCTTTGCCATAACGCTGGTTGCCGCCAGCAAAAATGTTAACCCTACGCCCCACTTGTTCATCGCCCGACTCTCTTATGTTGTGTTGTGATGAGCAAAGCGTGCCAGAAGGTTAACCAAACATTAAAGAATAAAAAAAGATTGGCTATAACTTGCGGGTATATGTTGGGGGATTAAAAAGGCGGAAGAAATCCGCCTCATATTGCTGACAAAGTGCGCTTTGTCCATGCCATATGCGGCGCGAACGCCTTACACGGCCTACAAAAGTTTGCAAATTCAATAAATTGCAGAATTCATGTAGGCCTGATAAGCGAAGCGCATCAGGCATTTTTGCTTCTGTCATCGGTTTCAGGCTAAAGGAATCTGCCTTTTTCCGAAATCATTAATACAGTTTTTTCGCGCAGTCCAGCCAGTCGCCTTTGAACGGACGCTTCATGTTTTCGATAGCGTCGATGATGTCGTGGTGAACCAGCTGTTCGTTCTGGATACCTACACAACGACCGCCGTAACCTGCCAGCAGCAGTTCAATGGCGTAAGCACCCATACGGGAAGCCAGAATACGGTCGTAAGGCACCGGAGAACCACCACGCTGAATGTGGCCCAACACAGTTGCACGGGTTTCACGACCAGTTTCTTTCTCGATGAAATGCGCCAGTTCGTCAACATCACACATGTGTTCGGTAATTGCCACAATGGCGTGTTTCTTACCTTTCGCGATACCCGCTTTGATTTCATTTACCAGGTCATCACGGCTGAATTCAACTTCCGGAACCACAACGAATTCACAACCACCGGCGATGGCCGCAGCCAGCGTCAGATCGCCACAGTAACGCCCCATCACTTCCACCACGGAAATACGCTGGTGAGAAGAAGAGGTGTCACGCAGGCGGTCGATCGCTTCTACAACGGTGCTCAGCGCAGTGAAGAAACCGATAGTGTAGTCAGTGCCTTTGATGTCGTTGTCGATAGTGCCCGGCAGGCCGATGCACGGGAAGCCCATTTCGGTCAGACGCATTGCACCCATGTAGGAACCGTCACCGCCGATAACCACCAGCGCGTCGATACCACGTTTTTTCAGGTTTTCGATAGCCACGGCGCGGATGTTCTCGTCGCGGAATTCCGGGAAACGCGCAGAACCGAGGAACGTACCGCCACGGTTGATCATGTCAGACACGCTGTAACGGTCTAGCTGTACCATACGGTCTTCATACAGACCCAGATAGCCGTCATAAATACCCATTACTTCCAGACCTTCTGTCAGCGCAGAACGAACAACCCCGCGAATTGCGGCGTTCATGCCTGGCGCATCACCGCCGCTTGTCAACACACCGATTTTCTTAATCATGACTACCTCTGAACTTTGGAATGCAAAATGAAATCTGTTGCCGGAAGTCTTCTTGCACATCGAAGTGATCCAACGAATGTGCAAATAGTATAACAATCACTTCCTGCTGAATTGATTCAGGTCAGGCCAAATGGCGGTATTTTATACACAAAATGCGGGTCTGGCTCTCTTTTATACTGATTATGAAAGCATAGACCGTTTACCCTCCCTGGGTACGACGGAACAGGGGTCCTGATGGATAATCACATCCGATCCCGGAAAACGCCGAAAAATAGCCTGCTCTACCTGATCCGCCACCATATGTGCCTGAACCAAAGGCAGAGAGTCTTCCATTTCCAAATGAATCTGAATAAAGCGGGTCGGCCCTGACTGCCGCGTGCGAAGATCGTGAGCGCCGCTAACACCCGGCCAGGAAGTCACGATATCAATAATTTCTTGCCGTTCCTCATCAGGTAATGCGCGATCCAGTAATGACTGTACCGCCTCATATCCCATGCGTAACGCGCTATATAAAATATAGATGCCGATTCCCAATGCAAACAGAGCATCGGCGCGATGCCAGCCGTACCAGGACAACCCCAGCGCCAGCAGAATTGCGCCGTTCATCATAACATCAGACTGGTAATGTAGCATATCAGCCCGCACCGCCTGGCTTTGCGTCCGGCGCACCACCCACCGCTGAAACGAGACAAGGATAATCGTACAAATTAGCGCCACAATTGTCACGATAACCCCGACGCCTGGATCTGTCATCGGTGTTGGAGATACCAGATGTTGAATACCCGTCAAAAACAGGAATAGTGCCGAACCGGAGATAAACATACTTTGCGCCAGCGCCGCGAGGGACTCAGCTTTACCGTGACCAAACGAGTGATTATCGTCGGCAGGTTGCAGGGAATATCGCACCACCAGTAAATTCGTCAACGACGCGCCGATATCCACCAGCGAATCCACCAGCGCGGCGAGAATACTCACCGACCCGGTATACCACCATGCAAAAATTTTAATCAGCAATAGCAGCGAAGCCATCGCCGTTGCAGCAATCGCCGCCCGACTGACCAGCCGTCCATAAGATTGATTCATAAATACTCCCGCTATCAACTGACGGTAGTATAACGGAAGCAAATCATCTGCAATGCATTAAGCAGTAGGCAAATTGAGGATAAAAAAAACCCCCACATCATGTGGGGGAAGACAGGGATGGTGTCTATGGCAAGGAAAACAGGGTTTACTACTGGGAACGTGAGTTGCTACTACTCAATAGCTTCAACGATGAACTTTTTTGCCATTGCGTCACGTCGCGCAACTGCTCCATTCGTTGTTGATGTTTCTCGTTTAAAACCGCTTGCTGCTCCGGCGTTAACAGGCGATACATTTGGTTGCGGACTTTTGCCATCTCAACCTGACGAGCAATTTGCTCATTCGCCATTTTTTCTGCCTGTGCGCGCACAGCGTTTTCATCAAAATTTTCTGCGGTGACAAGGCGATGCATTGTCTCCAGTTCGCTAACATTAACAGGAGGCTGTTCGTGCCGGGCCTGTTGCATAAGATCTCGCATCTGCTGACGCTGATGTTCGGTTAAACTTATGCCGTCGAACATATGGCTCTGCGTACTGCGCTGCGTAAGTTCTTCACCCGGATGCCAGTTATCGCCTGAACCGACTTCAGCAGCGTGGCTTAATGAACTGACTGCCAGCGTTGAGGCCATGACGGCAGCGGTAACTATGCGCATCATTTGCTCCCAAAATCTTTCTGTCGCGATTCAACGATAGAGAGTTTACGATTCAGGCTGCAAACATGCGTCAGGGGGTGTAAAACAACGTAAAGTCATGGATTAGCGACGTCTGATGACGTAATTTCTGCCTCGGAGGTATTTAAACAATGAATAAAATCCTGTTAGTTGATGATGACCGAGAGCTGACTTCCCTGTTAAAGGAGCTGCTCGAGATGGAAGGCTTCAACGTGATTGTTGCCCACGATGGGGAGCAGGCGCTTGATCTTCTGGACGACAGCATTGATTTACTTTTGCTTGATGTCATGATGCCGAAGAAAAATGGTATCGACACATTAAAAGCACTTCGCCAGACACACCAGACGCCTGTCATTATGTTGACGGCGCGCGGCAGTGAACTTGATCGCGTTCTCGGCCTTGAGCTGGGCGCAGATGACTATCTCCCGAAACCGTTTAATGATCGTGAGCTGGTGGCACGTATTCGCGCGATCCTGCGCCGTTCGCACTGGAGCGAGCAACAGCAAAACAACGACAACGGTTCACCGACACTGGAAGTTGATGCCTTAGTGCTGAATCCAGGCCGTCAGGAAGCCAGCTTCGACGGGCAAACGCTGGAGTTAACCGGCACTGAGTTTACCCTGCTCTATTTGCTGGCACAGCATCTGGGTCAGGTGGTTTCCCGTGAGCATTTAAGCCAGGAAGTGCTGGGCAAACGCCTGACGCCTTTCGACCGCGCTATCGATATGCACATTTCCAACCTGCGTCGTAAACTGCCGGATCGTAAAGATGGTCACCCGTGGTTTAAAACCTTGCGTGGTCGCGGCTATCTGATGGTTTCTGCTTCATGATAGGCAGCTTAACTGCGCGCATCTTCGCCATCTTCTGGCTGACGCTGGCGCTGGTGTTGATGTTGGTTTTGATGTTACCCAAGCTCGATTCACGCCAGATGACCGAGCTTCTGGATAGCGAACAGCGTCAGGGGCTGATGATTGAGCAGCATGTCGAAGCGGAACTGGCGAACGATCCGCCCAACGATTTAATGTGGTGGCGGCGTCTGTTCCGGGCGATTGATAAGTGGGCACCGCCAGGACAGCGTTTGTTATTGGTGACCACCGAGGGCCGCGTGATCGGCGCTGAACGCAGCGAAATGCAGATCATTCGTAACTTTATTGGCCAGGCCGATAACGCCGATCATCCGCAGAAGAAAAAGTATGGCCGCGTGGAACTGGTCGGTCCGTTCTCAGTGCGTGATGGCGAAGATAATTACCAACTTTATCTGATTCGTCCAGCCAGCAGTTCTCAATCCGATTTCATTAACTTACTGTTTGACCGCCCGCTATTACTGCTGATTGTCACCATGCTGGTCAGTACGCCGCTGCTGTTGTGGTTGGCCTGGAGTCTGGCAAAACCGGCGCGTAAGCTGAAAAACGCGGCCGATGAAGTTGCCCAGGGAAACTTACGCCAGCACCCAGAACTTGAAGCGGGGCCACAGGAATTCCTTGCCGCTGGTGCCAGTTTTAACCAGATGGTCACCGCACTGGAACGTATGATGACCTCCCAGCAGCGCCTGCTTTCTGATATCTCTCACGAACTGCGCACGCCACTGACGCGCCTGCAACTGGGTACGGCGTTATTGCGCCGTCGTAGTGGTGAAAGCAAGGAACTGGAGCGTATTGAAACCGAAGCCCAGCGTCTGGACAGCATGATCAACGACCTGTTGGTGATGTCACGTAATCAGCAAAAAAACGCGCTGGTGAGCGAGACAATCAAAGCCAACCAGTTGTGGAGCGAAGTGCTGGATAACGCGGCGTTCGAAGCGGAACAGATGGGCAAGTCGTTTACAGTTAACTTCCCGCCGGGGCCGTGGCCGCTGTACGGCAACCCAAACGCCCTGGAAAGCGCGCTGGAAAACATTGTTCGTAATGCTCTGCGTTATTCCCATACGAAGATCGAAGTAGGCTTCGCGGTAGACAAAGACGGTATCACCATTACGGTGGATGATGATGGTCCTGGCGTTAGCCCGGAAGATCGCGAGCAGATTTTCCGTCCGTTCTATCGCACCGATGAAGCGCGCGATCGTGAATCTGGCGGTACGGGCTTAGGGCTGGCGATTGTCGAAACAGCTATCCAGCAGCACCGTGGTTGGGTGAAGGCAGAAGACAGCCCGCTGGGCGGTTTGCGGCTGGTGATTTGGCTGCCGCTGTATAAGCGGAGTTAAACTCCGCATTTGTAGGCAGGATAAGGCGTTACGCCGCATCCGGCGTTTGAGCAGAATGCCTGATGCGACGCTGATAGCGTCTTATCAGGCCTACTCTCCGGGGGTTATTTTCCCCACAACCGCCGTGAAAAATCTTCGATTTTGCCGCTCAGTCGGCGTTTCTGCATCGTCCGCGTCCAGCTTTTCGATAACCCGGCAGCGGAGAGTAAACGGTGATACTGCTCGTCATCAAACGGCATATGCCATGCGATGGCAGCAGCCTCCTGCACGGTCAAATCGCTGACACGGGAAACCAACTCCAGCGGCGCATCAGCAGATACCAACCCTGGCGCAATCACGCTATACAACCACCCCACTTTACCCGTGTTTTGCATCAACTGCGCTATATCGCTGATATCAAAATGGTAATTGAGTTTATAGCAAGGGGAGCGTGGCTGGCTGACCTGAATTAATGCCTCTCCCCAGCGGAAAATATCGCCAATATAAACATTGCTTTCCGTCAGACCGTCGGTTGAGAGATTTTCGCCAAACGCAGGCGCAACAAACAACTCCGCCTGTTCCGGAAATTCCCGCGCCCAGTAGAGATAATGCTCACGAGGATAATGACACAGCGCTCTGTCTGGCCCGCCGTGAACCTTCTTCTCCGCCTGCTCGTCACCTTCCAGCCCCAGCTCCGTCAGCATCAACTCACCATCGACCTGGATTTTGGCAATTGCGCTGGGTTTGCCTTCGGGATAAGCCTGAATCTTGCCTGTGTATACATCAACCGGATATCGCATCTGTTCCCTCTCCACGAGAAATTTCCCCATTAGACCATATTTATTTTATGTCAGGCGTGCTGTTTTCGCGGTATGTATCCAGGCAGGAGCTCAATCGCAAACCGGACGAACGTTAGTTCATCCGGCTGTGGGGATTAAGGAAGCAGGTTTATTTTACCGTGCCTAAAATTTCGATTTTCGCCACTCTGGCTTTGACTTTACGTGACCAGATAGAGGTAAGAATTGGCACCAGAATCGAAGTCACAATGACCGCCGTCGCGACCAGCGAAGTTGCTGCCGGAGCCATCGGTTTAAACGCAGGCACCATTTCAGCAATCAGCACAGGTGTCGCTACCGCGGCCCCTGCCGAACTGGAAGCGGCAATTCCGGCAGTGCCATCGCCACCGCCAATCAATTTATCGGCGATAATCAACGGAATACCGGTCACGATAATTACTGCCACACCCAACAGGATCCCCAGCAAACCTGTCTGGGCAATTACAGTCAAATCAATGGTATTGCCCAGCGCGAAGGCAAAGAATGGAATCAGCGTCTGCACCGCTTTGCTGAAAAATTCTCGTAATTCAGGGTCAAGGTTCCCAAGGGCAAAGCCCACCAGGAACGGTAATACTGCGCCGACGAAAACATGCGGTTCAAACGAGGCAATCCCGGCAGTGCCCAGAATAATCATCGTCATGAGCGGCCCGGACTCCAATGACATCAACACAAATGCCCCAGCTTCTTCTTTCGTACCGTACTGCTGCATGATGGAAGCGTAAAGTCCGCCGTTGGTCATATCCATCGCCGCCACCAGCGCCAGCGTTGAAAGTCCGGCAAAGAATCCAACTTCAACACCATGTTCCGGAATAATGCGCGAGGCAATTGCCGCAACCACCCACGCGACGGCAATTTTTGTTACCACCAGCGTACCGGATTTACGCAATACCGTTCCCGTCGCGCTTAATTTTATTGACGCCCCCATGCAAAAAAACCACACCGCCAGAATGGGCACCGTACCGGTAATCATCCCGTTGGTGAATGATCCAAAATATTTCCCCGCCCCCGGCGAGAAGGTGTGGCACAGTGCGCCAAGGAATAGCGGGACGAGCATCATCCCCCCCGGGATTTTCTCAATCGAGCGTTTTATCTGCATTTCCATCACCTGTCGGCATATTTTTAAGGGCTGATGCGTAATTCCTCAACGGAGCATCAGTGTTGATGAAAACGAAGATAGACATTCATTTAATCAATAAAAGTGATCAAAACCACATCAATTGAAACACTGTTTTATTTTTATCGGATCATTGTTTTTATTTTGAAATTGATCACAAAAAAACCACCGCCGTTGGCGATGGTTCATTTTTTAAGCTGATATGCGGCGTAAACGCCTCATTGCAGCAGGCGGCAAATGATTATTTTTTCGCCGCGAAACGTGCCGCTGCTTCGTCCCAGTTCACCACGTTCCAGAACTCTTTGATGTAGTCAGGACGGCGGTTCTGGAATTTCAGGTAGTAAGCATGTTCCCACACATCCAGGCCCAGAATCGGGAAGCCGGAAGCGCCAGAAATAGCTTCACCCATCAGCGGGGAGTCCTGGTTAGCAGTAGAAACCACCGCCAGTTTATCGCCTTTCAGCACCAGCCATGCCCAGCCGGAACCAAAGCGGGAAGCTGCCGCTTTCTCAAATTCTGCTTTGAAGTTATCAACGGAACCGAAGTCACGTTCGATAGCCGCTTTCAGGGCACCCTGTAAGGTGGTGCCTTTTTTCAGACCTTTCCAGAACAGGCTGTGGTTAGCGTGACCGCCAGCGTTGTTGCGCAGTACGGTTTTCTTGTCTGCTGGCAGCTGGTCCAGTTTGGTGATCAGCTCTTCAACCGGCAGGTTGGCAAATTCTGGCAGGCTTTCCAGCGCCGCGTTGGCGTTGTTGACGTAGGTCTGATGGTGTTTGGTGTGGTGGATTTCCATGGTCTGCTTATCGAAGTGCGGTTCCAGGGCATCGTAAGCATACGGCAGGGATGGCAGGGTATAGCTCATATTCATCTCCAGTATTGTCGGGCGGCCGATTGTTAATGCCGCGTAAGCAGTTGGTTCATTATAGTTAATTAAATGATATTGAAAATGATTATCAATGCCGTACTTTTCGTAAGGGTATGGTTTTGCAGAAAAATGCCCGAGATGTGAAGCAAATCACCCACTTAATGCCGTGATTGCCAGTAAATCGACAACGGCGGCAACAGGCGAAAGGTTAATCGACAGCACGATTTTTACACTCATCTCGTCGGAGATGTGACGCGGCGAAAAATGATGAGGATAAGAAGATGAGTAACGCGATTACGATGGGGATATTTTGGCATTTGATCGGCGCGGCCAGTGCAGCCTGTTTTTACGCGCCGTTCAAAAAAGTAAAGAAATGGTCATGGGAAACCATGTGGTCAGTCGGTGGGATTGTTTCGTGGATTATTCTGCCGTGGGCCATCAGCGCCCTGTTACTACCGAATTTCTGGGCGTATTACAGCTCGTTTAGTCTCTCTACGCTGCTGCCTGTTTTTCTGTTCGGCGCTATGTGGGGGATCGGTAATATCAACTACGGCCTGACCATGCGTTATCTCGGCATGTCGATGGGAATTGGCATCGCCATTGGCATTACGTTGATTGTCGGTACGCTGATGACGCCAATTATCAACGGCAATTTCGATGTTCTGATTAATACCGAAGGCGGACGCATGACGTTGCTCGGCGTTCTGGTAGCGCTGATTGGTGTAGGGATTGTGACCCGCGCCGGGCAGTTAAAAGAGCGCAAAATGGGCATTAAAGCCGAAGAGTTCAATCTGAAAAAAGGGCTGGTTCTGGCGGTAATGTGCGGCATTTTCTCTGCCGGGATGTCCTTTGCGATGAACGCCGCAAAACCGATGCATGAAGCAGCTGCCGCACTGGGCGTCGATCCACTGTATGTCGCTCTGCCAAGCTATGTTGTCATCATGGGAGGCGGCGCGATCATCAACCTCGGTTTCTGCTTCATTCGTCTGGCAAAAGTGAAGGATTTGTCGCTAAAAGCCGACTTTTCGCTGGCAAAACCGCTGATCATTCACAACGTGTTACTCTCGGCACTGGGCGGTTTGATGTGGTATCTGCAATTCTTTTTCTATGCCTGGGGCCACGCCCGCATTCCGGCGCAGTATGACTACATCAGCTGGATGCTGCATATGAGCTTCTATGTATTGTGCGGCGGTATCGTCGGGCTGGTGCTGAAAGAGTGGAACAATGCAGGTCGCCGTCCGGTAACGGTGTTGAGCCTCGGTTGTGTGGTGATTATTGTCGCCGCCAATATCGTCGGTATGGGCATGGCGAATTAATCTTTCTGCGAATTGAGATGACGCCACTGGCTGGGCGTCATCCCGGTTTCCCGGGTAAACACCACCGAAAAATAGTTACTATCTTCAAAGCCACATTCGGTTGAAATATCACTGATTAACAGGCGGCTATGCTGGAGAAGATATTGCGCATGACATACTCTGACCTGCCGCAGATATTGATTGATGGTCATTCCAGTCTGCTGGCGAAATTGCTGACGCAAAACGCGCTCACTGCACGATGCCTCATCACAAAATTTATCCAGCGCAAAGGGACTTTTCAGGCTGGCCGCCAGCCGGGTAATCAGCTTATCCAGCAACGTTTCGCTGGATGTTGGCGGCAACGAATCACTGGTGTAACGATGGCGATTCAGCAACATCACCAATTGCCCGAACAGCAACTCTGCCATTTCGTTAGCAAACGGCACATGCTGACTACTTTCATGCTCAAGCTGACCGATAATCTGCCGCGCCTGTGCCATCCCCATGCTACCTAAGCGCCAGTGTGGTTGCCCTGCGCTGGCGCTAAATCCCGGAATCGCCCCCTGCCAGTCAAGATTCAGCTTCAGCCGCTCCGGGCAATAAATAATATTCTGCAAAACCAGATCGTTAACGGAAGCGTAGGAGTGTTTATCGTCAGCATGAATGTAAAAGAGATCGCCACGGGTAATGCGATAAGGGCGATCGTTGAGTACATGCAGACCATTACCGCGCCAGACAATTACCAGCTCACAAAAATCATGTGTATGTTCAGCAAAGACATCTTGCGGATAACGGTCAGCCACAGCGACTGCCTGCTGGTCGCTGGCAAAAAAATCATCTTTGAGAAGTTTTAACTGATGCGCCACCGTGGCTACCTCGGCCAGAGAACGAAGTTGATTATTCGCAATATGGCGTACAAATACGTTGAGAAGATTCGCGTTATTGCAGAAAGCCATCCCGTCCCTGGCGAATATCACGCGGTGACCAGTTAAACTCTCGGCGAAAAAGCGTCGAAAAGTGGTTACTGTCACTAAATCCGCAGCGATAGGCGATGTCGGTAACGCTGGCCTCGCTGTGGCGTAGCAGATGTCGGGCTTTCATCAGTCGCAGGCGGTTCAGGTAACGCTGAGGCGTCAGTCCCGTTTTCTGCTTAAGCTGCCGATGTAGCGTACGCAGCGAAAGAGAAAATTGTTCCGCCACGGCATCCCAATTTACCTCATCGGCAAAATGGTCCTCCAGCCAGGCCAGAAGCAAGTTGAGACGTGATGCGCTGTTTTCCAGGTTCTCCTGCAAACTGCTTTTACGCAGCAAGAGCAGTAATTGCATAAACAAGATCTCGCGACTGGCGGTCGAGGGTAAATCATTTTCCCCTTCCTGCTGTTCCATCTGTGCAACCAGCTGTCGCACCTGCTGCAACACGCTGTGGTTAACGCGCCAGTGAGACGGATACTGCCCATCCTGCTCTTGTGGCAGCAACTGATTCAGCCCGGCGAGAAACTGAAATCGATCCGGCGAGCGATACAGCACATTGGTCAGACACAGATTATCGGTATGTTCATACAGATGCCGATCATGATCGCGTACGAAACAGACCGTCCCACCGGTGATGGTATAGGGCTGCCCATTAAACACATGAATACCCGTGCCATGTTCGACAATCACAATTTCATGAAAATCATGATGATGTTCAGGAAAATCCGCCTGCGGGAGCCGGGGTTCTATCGCCACGGACGCGTTACCAGACGGAAAAAAATCCACACTATGTAATACGGTCATACTGGCCTCCTGATGTCGTCAACACGGCGAAATAGTAATCACGAGGTCAGGTTCTTACCTTAAATTTTCGACGGAAAACCACGTAAAAAACGTCGATTTTTCAAGATACAGCGTGAATTTTCAGGAAATGCGGTAAGCATCACATCACCACAATTCAGCAAATTGTGAACATCATCACGTTCATCTTTCCCTGGTTGCCAATGGCCCATTTTCCTGTCAGTAACGAGAAGGTCGCGAATTCAGGCGCTTTTTAGACTGGTCGTAATGAAATTCAGCAGGATCACATTATGACCTTTCGCAATTGTGTCGCCGTCGATCTCGGCGCATCCAGTGGGCGCGTGATGCTGGCGCGTTACGAGTGTGAATGCCGCAGCCTGACGCTGCGCGAAATCCATCGTTTTAACAATGGCCTGCATAGCCAGAACGGTTATGTCACCTGGGATGTGGATAGCCTGGAAAGTGCCATTCGCCTTGGATTAAACAAGGTGTGCGAGCAAGGGATTCGTATCGATAGCATTGGGATTGATACCTGGGGCGTGGACTTTGTGCTGCTCGACCTACAGGGTAAGCGTGTGGGTCTGCCCGTTGCTTATCGCGATAGCCGCACCCATGGTCTGATGACGCAGGCACAACAGCAACTCGGCAAACGCGATATTTATCAGCGTAGCGGCATACAATTTCTACCCTTCAATACGCTTTATCAGTTGCGTGCGCTGACGGAGCAACAACCTGAGCTTATTCCACACATTGCTCACGCTCTGCTGATGCCGGATTACTTCAGTTATCGCCTGACCGGCAAGATGAACTGGGAATATACCAACGCCACCACCACGCAACTGGTCAATATCAATAGCGACGACTGGGACGAGTCGCTACTGGCGTGGAGCGGTGCCAACAAAGCCTGGTTTGGTTGCCCGACGCATCCGGGTAATGTCATTGGGCACTGGATTTGCCCGCAGGGTAATGAGATTCCGGTGGTCGCCGTTGCCAGCCATGATACCGCCAGCGCGGTTATCGCCTCGCCGTTAAACGGTTCCCGCGCTGCGTATCTCTCTTCTGGCACCTGGTCATTGATGGGCTTCGAAAGCCAGACACCATTCACCAATGACACGGCGCTGGCAGCCAACATCACCAATGAAGGCGGGGCGGAAGGTCGCTATCGGGTGCTGAAAAATATTATGGGCTTATGGCTGCTTCAGCGGGTGCTTCAGGAGCGGAAAATCAACGATCTTCCGGCGCTTATCGCCGCGACACAGGCACTGCCGGCTTGCCGCTTCACCATCAATCCCAATGACGATCGCTTTATTAATCCTGACGAGATGTGCAGCGAAATTCAGGCTGCGTGTCGGGAAACGGCGCAACCAATCCCGGAAAGTGATGCTGAACTGGCGCGCTGTATTTTCGACAGTCTGGCGCTGCTGTATGCCGATGTGTTGCATGAGCTGGCGCAACTGCGCGGTGAAGATTTCTCACAACTGCATATTGTCGGCGGTGGCTGCCAGAACGCGCTGCTCAACCAGTTATGTGCTGATGCCTGCGGTATTCGGGTGATCGCCGGGCCTGTTGAAGCCTCGACGCTCGGCAATATCGGCATCCAGTTAATGACGCTGGATGAACTCAACAATGTGGATGATTTCCGTCAGGTCGTCAGCACCACCGCGAATCTGACCACCTTTACCCCTAATCCTGACAGTGAAATTGCCCACTATGTGGCGCAGATTCACTCTACACGACAGACAAAGGAGCTTTGCGCATGACCACTCAACTGGAACAGGCCTGGGAGCTGGCGAAACAGCGTTTCGCGGCAGTAGGGATTGATGTCGAGGAGGCGCTGCGCCAACTTGATCGTTTACCCGTTTCAATGCACTGCTGGCAGGGCGATGATGTTTCCGGTTTTGAAAACCCGGAAGGTTCGCTGACCGGTGGGATTCAGGCTACTGGCAATTATCCGGGCAAAGCGCGTAATGCCAGCGAGCTACGTGCCGATCTGGAACAAGCTATGCGGCTGATTCCGGGTCCGAAACGGCTTAATTTACATGCCATCTATCTGGAATCAGATACGCCAGTCGCGCGCGACCAAATCAAACCAGAGCACTTCAAAAACTGGGTTGAATGGGCGAAAACCAATCAGCTCGGTCTGGATTTTAACCCCTCCTGTTTTTCGCATCCGCTAAGCGCCGATGGCTTTACGCTTTCCCATGCCGACGACAGCATTCGCCAGTTCTGGATTGATCACTGCAAAGCCAGCCGCCGTGTTTCAGCCTATTTTGGCGAGCAACTTGGCACACCGTCGGTGATGAACATCTGGATCCCGGATGGCATGAAAGATATCACCGTTGACCGTCTCGCCCCGCGTCAGCGTCTGCTGGCAGCTCTGGATGAGGTGATCAGCGAGAAGCTGGATCCTGCGCACCATATCGACGCCGTTGAGAGCAAATTGTTTGGTATTGGCGCGGAGAGCTACACGGTTGGCTCCAATGAGTTTTACATGGGGTATGCCACCAGCCGCCAGACGGCGCTGTGCCTGGATGCCGGACATTTCCACCCAACTGAAGTGATTTCCGACAAGATTTCCGCCGCCATGCTGTATGTGCCGCAGTTGCTGCTGCACGTCAGCCGTCCGGTTCGCTGGGACAGCGATCACGTAGTGCTGCTGGACGATGAAACCCAAGCGATTGCCAGTGAGATTGTCCGTCACGATCTTTTCGACCGTGTGCATATCGGCCTCGACTTCTTTGATGCCTCCATCAACCGTATTGCCGCGTGGGTCATTGGTACGCGCAATATGAAAAAAGCCCTGCTACGTGCGTTGCTGGAACCTACCACTGAACTGCGCAAGCTGGAAGCAGCGGGTGATTACACTGCGCGTCTGGCGCTACTGGAAGAACAAAAATCATTGCCATGGCAGGCAGTCTGGGAAATGTATTGCCAACGTCACGATACCCCAGTGGGTAGCGAATGGCTGGAAAGCGTGCGGGCTTATGAGAAAGCGATTTTGAGCCAGCGTGGGTAAACACTGCCGGATGCGGCGCGAGCGCCTTATCCGGCCTACGGGTCGTGCATCCGACAACACCGAATTTACAGGAACACAGAACATGCAAAACATTACCCAGTCCTGGTTTGTCCAGGGAATGATCAAAGCCACCACCGACGCCTGGCTGAAAGGCTGGGACGAGCGCAACGGCGGCAACCTGACGCTGCGCCTGGATGACGCCGATATCGCGCCTTATCACGACAACTTCCATGCACAACCGCGCTATATCCCGCTCAGCCAGCCCATGCCTTTACTGGCAAATACACCGTTTATTGTCACCGGCTCCGGCAAATTCTTTCGTAACGTCCAGCTTGATCCTGCGGCTAACTTAGGCGTCGTAAAAGTCGACAGCGACGGCGCGGGCTACCACATTCTCTGGGGGCTAACTCACGAAGCCGTTCCAACCTCTGAACTTCCGGCTCACTTCCTTTCCCACTGCGAACGCATCAAAGCCACCAACGGTAAAGATCGGGTGATCATGCACTGCCATGCCACCAACCTGATCGCCCTCACCTATGTGCTGGAAAACGACACCGCGCTCTTCACTCGCCAACTATGGGAAGGCAGCACCGAGTGTCTGGTGGTATTCCCGGATGGCGTTGGCATTCTGCCGTGGATGGTGCCCGGCACGGACGAAATCGGTCAGGCGACCGCACAGGAAATGCAAAAACATTCACTGGTGTTGTGGCCCTTCCACGGCGTCTTCGGCAGCGGTCCGACACTGGATGAAACATTCGGTTTAATCGACACCGCAGAAAAATCAGCACAAGTATTAGTGAAGGTTTATTCGATGGGCGGCATGAAACAGACCATCAGTCGTGAAGAGCTGATAGCACTCGGCCAGCGTTTCGGCGTTACACCACTTGCCAGTGCGCTGGCGCTGTAAGGAGCAAATATGATCCGCAAAGCCTTTGTCATGCAGGTTAACCCCGACGCCCACGAAGAGTATCAGCGTCGGCATAATCCAATCTGGCCGGAACTGGAAGCAGTGTTGAAATCTCACGGTGCGCATAACTACGCCATTTATCTCGACAAAGCGCGTAATCTGCTGTTTGCCATGGTAGAGATTGAATCTGAAGAACGGTGGAATGCGGTAGCCAGTACTGATGTTTGCCAACGTTGGTGGAAGTATATGACCGACGTTATGCCAGCTAACCCGGATAACAGCCCAGTCAGTAGCGAGCTGCAAGAAGTGTTTTACCTGCCTTAATGAGTTGCGGTGCCGGAAAATATCCAGCACCGCGCCTTCATCAGAAGAAGTATTTAAAGCGAACGCGTGCACCGTAACGGTCATCAGTATCATCACCGTGTTTTTTATCACCGTCGCTATCCAGAATGGAGTAATAAGTACCAAGGTAAATATTAAAGTTCTCCATATCCATCACATTAGCGAACTGATAAGACGCATGAATGGTGTGAATGGTGTACGTCCCTTCATCATCAATCCAGCAGTCGTTATCACAAACTACACCGCTGAATTCATCAATCTTATTGTGCGCGTAGATATAACCGAGCTCGAAACGTTTCCACAGCGCGTTAATCCCGGCAGTGAAATCTTTCTCATTATTAGCATCTAAATAGGCGGTATTAAGATTAACCACGACGCCATTTTCCGGATCCGTTTTCAGGCCATTCCAGGTCATGCTCATACCATAGCCGGTACGATCGGACTGATCGACAAAATTACCCTTGCTATCGGTATAACCATAAGCATTGTTTACCACGTTCGCTTCCATCGCTGCGGAAACGGTGAATTCTTCTGTCGGCGACCAGGCAATTACCGGACGCAGATAAGCAACATTTTTCTGCTGCTCCATATCGCGTCCATGATAATTACCGTCATTATATAAAGATGTTCCGTCTTCAAGTAACGTGTTTAATTCAAAATACCAGTTATCAAGTTGTTTGCTGACGAGGAAATTACCGCCAGCGTTAGAGCGCCCGCGGCCCTCTTTCATCATATAGATATAACCGCTGCCATCGTCATAAAGATCGTTCGCAGTATTACCGGAATGTTCAACAAAGGTATCCTGATTCAGCGGGAACATATCGTAGGCTTCAAAACGGCCTACTTTGACCTTCCAGTCGTTTTCTTTGCCAAAGAAGAATACCGCATCATCGATATTTACTGAACCGTGCATATCCCCCAGCGGTTGTGCGGAGAACCCGGCGAAATAACCATTATCCAGTTTTCGCATACCATCAAAACCTAACAGAATACGACCATTGAGATTCCACTGTTCATTAGTGGGATCGCTATTCACATCAGCGTTGGTCATTGCCAGAAGGCCATGATTACTTTCCGCATCCATATTAAATTCTACGTCGCCGTAGATTTTTAAATCGCCATAACCTGAAAGCAAAAGATTAGGTGAGGTGGCATTTTTCTTTGCAGATTCCGCCGTTGTCTGTCCATTTACCGGCGTATTGCCCTGGGCAGCCTTAATTTCGCGGATCTCAGCGGCTTGTTGTGTCTGCAGCTGTTTTACCTGCCCCTCTGCTTTTGCTGCCCGCATTTCTGCCGCTTCCAGGCGTTCTTCCAGCAATGCCATGCGTTGTTCCAGCGTTAAATGCTGTGTTTTTGCCATACCGGTACTACATGCCAATAATAAACCGATGGCTAAAGATAATGTCGATTTTTTCATTATTTACGTTCCCTGAAATAAAGGAGACCCTACGCTTTCCAAAAGGAATACGTATATAGAGAAATATAAGATGTGCACTTTCGAATTTTTAATCCAACTTCAGCAGGCCGATGGATAGTATCCCGCCGCATAATATGAGTAAATCCGCTGATTTCCTGGAACGTGAGGAATATAACAATAGTGCCGTTTTTAACTAAATATCGTAAAAAATATTAGATATAATTCACGCTGACTCATAAGCCACAAATATAAATAACCTTGCTGCAAAATATGTGCGACAGTTAAACATTCACAACATCATTAAATAATGATTTTTTATTCACTGCATTTATTTTTCCGATCAATATGTGCCTTACACCGCAAAATTTATCCTTCACTCTGCCTTATATTGTCACGACTTCACGACATATCCGCGCTCATCACAAAACCGCCCCGCCGTTACAATTAACTATAATATTTTTTCATGGAGTCCAATAATGGCAGCACTTACTGCAAGCTGTATTGACCTGAATATTCAGGGCAATGGCACTTATTCCGTTCTGAAGCAGTTGGCGACAATGGCGTTACAAAACGGTTTTATCACCGACTCACATCAATTCCTGCAAACCCTGCTGCTGCGCGAAAAAATGCACTCCACCGGTTTTGGTTCTGGTGTCGCCGTGCCGCACGGTAAAAGCGCCTGTGTTAAACAACCGTTCGTATTATTCGCTCGCAAAGCGCAGGCCATTGACTGGAAAGCCAGCGATGGCGAAGACGTCAATTGCTGGATCTGCCTCGGCGTGCCGCAAAGTGGCGAAGAGGATCAGGTCAAAATCATCGGCACACTGTGTCGCAAAATTATCCACCAGGATTTTATCAACCAACTGCGACAAGGCGACGCCGTCCAGGTGCTTGCTTTGTTAAATCAAACCCTCAGCTCATAAGGAAGTGGCGATGGAGTCATCCTTACGTATTGTCGCGATCACCAACTGCCCCGCCGGGATCGCTCACACCTACATGGTGGCGGAAGCCCTGGAACAGAAAGCCCGTTCTCTCGGTCATACCATTAAAGTTGAAACTCAAGGATCAAGCGGCGTCGAAAACCGCTTATCCAGCGAAGAGATTGCCGCTGCCGATTACGTGATTCTCGCTACCGGGCGTGGCCTGAGCGGTGATGATCGCGCGCGATTTGCCGGGAAAAAGGTTTATGAGATTGCCATCTCCCAGGCGCTGAAAAATATCGACCAGATTTTCAGTGAATTACCGACAAACTCACAACTTTTTGCCGCAGATAGCGGCGTGAAGCTCGGCAAACAGGAAGTGCAAAGTGGCAGCGTAATGAGCCATCTGATGGCGGGCGTCTCTGCGGCGCTGCCGTTTGTCATCGGTGGCGGTATCCTAGTGGCGCTTGCCAACATGCTGGTGCAGTTCGGTTTGCCGTATACCGATATGTCGAAAGGTGCGCCGTCGTTTACCTGGGTGGTTGAATCCATCGGTTATCTCGGTTTCACCTTTATGATCCCCATCATGGGCGCTTATATTGCCTCGTCGATAGCCGATAAACCCGCTTTCGCTCCGGCGTTTCTGGTTTGTTATCTGGCGAACGACAAAGCCCTGCTCGGCACCCAGTCTGGCGCGGGCTTCCTCGGTGCGGTGGTGCTTGGGCTGGCGATTGGCTATTTCGTCTTCTGGTTCCGTAAAGTGCGCCTTGGCAAAGCATTACAACCGCTGCTCGGTTCCATGCTGATCCCGTTCGTTACTCTGCTGGTTTTTGGCGTACTGACTTACTACGTTATCGGACCGGTGATGTCCGACCTCATGGGCGGGTTGCTGCACTTCCTGAACACCATTCCTCCGTCAATGAAGTTTGCGGCGGCGTTTCTGGTTGGTGCGATGCTGGCATTCGATATGGGCGGCCCCATCAACAAAACCGCCTGGTTCTTCTGCTTCTCTCTGCTGGAAAAACACATTTACGACTGGTACGCCATCGTCGGCGTTGTCGCGCTAATGCCGCCTGTCGCGGCGGGTCTTGCGACGTTCATTGCGCCCAAACTGTTTACTCAACAGGAAAAAGAAGCCGCCAGTAGCGCCATAGTGGTCGGTGCCACAGTCGCAACCGAACCGGCTATTCCTTACGCTCTGGCAGCCCCGTTGCCGATGATTACCGCCAATACGCTGGCGGGCGGTATTACCGGCGTGCTGGTGATCGCTTTCGGAATCAAACGTCTGGCACCGGGTTTGGGTATCTTTGACCCGCTGATCGGCCTGATGTCGCCGGTAGGTTCGTTTTATCTGGTGCTGGCGATCGGCCTCGCGCTGAACATTTCATTCATTATCGTCCTGAAAGGATTATGGTTACGCCGCAAAGCCAAAGCTGCGCAACAGGAGCTTGTCCATGAACATTGAGTTACTGCAACAGTTGTGCGAAGCCAGCGCCGTCAGCGGCGATGAACAGGAAGTTCGCGACATTCTGATGAGCACGCTGGAACCCTGCGTGAATGAGATCACCTTCGATGGTCTGGGCAGCTTTGTTGCCCGTAAGGGGAATAAAGGGCCGAAAGTTGCCGTTGTCGGGCATATGGATGAAGTCGGCTTTATGGTCACCCACATCGACGAGAGCGGTTTTCTGCGTTTTACCACCATTGGCGGCTGGTGGAATCAGTCGATGCTCAACCACCGGGTAACCATACGCACACACAAGGGAGTGAAAATCCCTGGTGTAATTGGCTCCGTCGCCCCACATGCGTTAACCGAAAAGCAAAAGCAACAACCGCTGTCATTTGATGAGATGTTCATTGATATTGGCGAAAACAGTCGCGAAGAAGCGGAAAAACGCGGCGTGGAAATTGGCAATTTTATTAGCCCGGAAGCCAATTTTGCCTGCTGGGGCGAAGATAAAATGGTCGGCAAGGCGTTGGATAACCGCATCGGCTGCGCAATGATGGCTGAGCTATTGCAGACGGTGAATAACCCCGAAATTACGCTGTATGGCGTTGGCAGTGTGGAAGAAGAAGTTGGGCTACGCGGGGCGCAAACCTCGGCTGAACACATTAAACCGGATGTGGTGATCGTGCTGGATACCGCTGTCGCGGGCGATGTTCCAGGCATTGATAACATTAAATATCCGCTGAAACTGGGCAACGGGCCGGGGCTGATGCTGTTTGACAAGCGCTACTTCCCCAACCAGAAACTGGTAGCAGCGTTAAAAAGCTGTGCCACGCAGAATGATTTACCGCTGCAATTTTCCACTATGAAAACCGGTGCGACGGATGGCGGGCGCTACAACGTGATGGGCGGCGGGCGTCCGGTTGTCGCGCTGTGCCTGCCAACGCGTTATCTGCACGCTAACAGCGGCATGATTTCAAAAGCCGATTACGATGCTCTGCTCACGTTGATACGGGATTTTCTGACCACCTTAACCGCGGAGAAAGTCAACGCGTTTAGCCAGTTCCGTCAGGTGGATTAATGCTAAACGAACGCCAGTTAAAGATTGTCGATCTGCTGGAGCAACAGCCACGCACGCCTGGCGAGCTGGCGCAACAGACTGGCGTTTCTGGCAGGACCATCCTGCGTGATATTGACTATCTCAACTTTACCCTTAACGGCAAAGCCCGCATTTCCGCCAGTGGCAACGCGGGCTATCAGCTGGAAATCTTCGAGCGCCGCAGCTTTTTTCAGTTGCTGCAAAAGCACGATAACGACGATCGGCTGCTGGCGCTGTTATTACTGAATACCTTTACGCCCCGTGCGCAACTCGCCTCGGCGCTTAATTTGCCAGAAACGTGGGTAGCAGAGCGCCTGCCCCGCCTGAAACAGCGCTATGAACGCGGTTTTTGTCTCGCTAGTCGCCCTGGTTTGGGCCATTTCATTGATGAGACAGAAGAGAAACGCATTATTTTGCTGGCGAATCTTTTACGCAAAGATCCGTTTTTAATTCCGCTGTCGGGAGTAACACGAGACAATTTTCAACAATTAACCACCGCCTGCGAAAAGCAACGTCGCTGGCCGCTGATGCAAGGCGACTATCTCTCAAGCCTGATTCTGGCTATTTACGCGTTGCGTAATCAGCTTACTGACATATGGCCTGAATATCCCGGTAGCGAGATAAAACAGATCGTTGAATATAGCGGCCTGTTTCTTGGTGATAACGCTGTAAGAACGCTGACGGGGTTGATAGAAAAACAGTATCAGCAAGCACAGGTAATTTCTGCCGATCATGTGCTGGCATTGCTGCAAAGGGTGCCGGGCATTGCGTCATTGAATATTATTGATACGCAGCTGGTTGATAATATTACCGGGCATTTATTACGTTGCCTTGCCGCGCCGGTGTGGATTGGTGAGCACCGCCAAAGCAGCATGAATAACCTGAAAGCCGCCTGGCCTGCGGCCTTTGATATGAGTCTGCACTTTATTACGCTACTGCGTGAACAGCTCGATATTCCCCTTTTCGACAGCGATCTGATCGGTTTGTATTTTGCCTGTGCGCTGGAACGGCATCAAAACGAACGCCAGCCGATCATTTTGCTCTCTGATCAAAACGCGATTGCCACTATTAATCAGCTCGCCATTGAGCGCGACGTCCTGAATTGTCGGGTGATTATTGCCCGCTCCTTAAGCGAACTGGTTGCCATTCGCGAAGAGATTGAGCCGTTATTGATCATTAATAACAGCCATTATTTACTGGATGACGCGGTCAATAATTGCATCACTGTAAAAAATATCATTACGGCTGCCGGTATCGAACAAATAAAACATTTTCTGGCGACGGCATTTATTCGCCAGCAACCGGAGCGTTTTTTTTCTGCCCCCGGAAGTTTTCATTATTCGAATGTACGTGGTGAAAGCTGGCAACATATTACCTGGCAAATATGTGCGCAATTAGTGACGCAACACCACATTACCGCCGATGAAGCACAACGGATCATCGCCCGCGAAAGCGAAGGCGAAAACCTGATTGTTAATCGTCTCGCCATCCCACATTGCTGGAGCGAACAGGAACGACGTTTTCGTGGATTTTTTATTACCCTCGCCCAACCGGTTGAGGTGAATAACGAAGTCATTAACCATGTGCTGATCGCCTGTGCCGCCGCCGATGCGCGTCATGAGCTAAAAATATTTAGCTATCTTGCCAGCGTATTGTGCCAGCATCCGGCAGAGGTTATTGCCGGGTTAACAGGATATGAGGCATTTATGGCGTTACTTCGCCAGGGGTGAGAGACAAAATTGTTGGACCCACCGTTGGTACAGTTTGTTGTCCGACCTGGGATTTCACCGTTCAGCTACACCAGAGTCGGACAAACATTAGTACCGCTTACATTCCATATCTCTCAGCAATAGCAGCATGCTTCTCTTCATTCGCCCCGGCTTCTTTGGCGAGACGCCACCAGCACAATGGATGTTCCCAGTCAGCGGTCAATTCGTGCAAGATCTTGTCGATATCACCTTTAGAAACTGAACGCGGCGCACTGATAACAAAGTAGAATGCGGGAAGTGGCTGCGCATCTTCACCCTGATGACTGTCCGTTAACGTATAGTCGTCATTACTGTTGCTCCAGTAGTACCAGTTTCGTTCACGAAGCGCCTCACGGAAAGTATTAAACTCTTCTTCACCAGGCATGACTCCTTCACAGAACCAGGACTCGCCGTACTCGGTGGGGATAATGGTTTTCAGGCAACCATAAAGTGGCGTGAAATTCTTCTGCTCTTCTTCGTCTTCGGGGCGGGTGTTTAACATTTCTGCATCGAATACCACAACCTCATCAACATGTTGCGGATAATCGGTGCGGTAAGTCGGCTCAATGATCCTTGCTGTTACCGGCCCAATACGTTGAGCATAGTAATAGCGGTATTCATAATTTTCCCGGAAGCGAATGTTTAGCAGCCCCCATTTTTCGTCAATAAAACCTTCGCCTTCTGTGAGCTCGATTTCCAGTTCAGCGGCAATAGCACGAACCAGATCCCATTGTTGCAGGATGCTGGCGGTCGCCATGATATCCCACTGGAGATTGTGAATATCGTCTTCACGACTAATCATAAGCTGCTGCAATTGCTGTAAATAATCCAGCTTCCGCTCCCAGGCTTCCTGTTTTTGTGCCGCCCAGCCGCACATGTGATAAACGCCAACCCACTCGCGCCCTTTTTCGTTTTGCAGCAACTGTTGCCCAATTGCCTCCAGTGCAACCCAGTCTTCCTGCTGGTTAATCACCCGCGCACGGAACCACAGCGCCATATGTAGCAGACCCGCCTGTTCATACAGCTTCGCCAGGTGCTCGATCGCCTGCTGATCGCCACTGTTAAGCAAGAGATCCAGTAGATCAAAGCACAGGCCGTTATCTTCCTGAAGATGGCTTTCAACATGGCGTTGCAGAAGTTCAATCGACTCATTAATCGCATTACAGGCATTTAACGCATTGACCAATTTGCCCAGTAACTCCGTATCGTCTGGTGTGTTCAGATAGGCGCGGCGGAATATTTCGACATCTTTTTCTGGATCTGGCTGCGTTTCTTCGTCGCTATTTTCAGGTACTTCTACAACCGGACGAGCAAGCAACTCCGCTTCTTTGGCGGCAATTTTTTCGCTGAGTTCGAGAAATTCGCGATCAACACCCAGTAACGCACGTAATTTCGGGATATGCCGCTGGACCAGTTTCATCGCCATTTTGGCCACCCAGACGGATTCACGCTCCAG
This sequence comes from Escherichia sp. HH26CH, assembly GCF_009820205.1. Taxonomy (NCBI): domain Bacteria; kingdom Pseudomonadati; phylum Pseudomonadota; class Gammaproteobacteria; order Enterobacterales; family Enterobacteriaceae; genus Escherichia; species Escherichia sp. HH26CH. The sequence goes on along the minus strand of NZ_VNXM01000044.1, from coordinate 53,848 downwards.
CGCCAGGGTAATTTGCAGTTTCGCCAGATCAACCACTTTGCGGTGCGCTCCGGCCTGCGAGCGGTGCTCCAGCATTTTTTGGATGATGCGCGCCAGCTGCCAGTTGTTTCTTTGTGGATGGCGAGGCAGTAGCGCAGTGATGATCTTGATCCAAATCCCCCACGAAAAAGGCGTAAGATCAGCCCAGCGCGGCAACTCAGCCCATACGTCTTCGTCCTGTCCACACAACGCCATGATATACAGTTTTTTCAACTGATAACTGATACGGTCGCGCCCCCAGTAATCATTTTCTTCTGCCAGTTCATCAATCAATTTGCGTGCTTCATCGTAACGCTGCAGTTCAATCAAAATATCGGCACGGGTATTCAATAATGCTTCAATATCATCGTCACCGGATGCTTTAACCGCGTCGATTTGCCGATCCAGGTACGCCAATGCCTCTTCTGCTCTTTTGGAATCTATCAGTGCACTGGCATATTCAGTGGACAAACACTGAAAACAGCTCCAGGTCGGATCAATCCGCGCGATGGTTTCTTCACATACCGCCATACGTTCATTCGCCCAGCCAGGTGCATCAATATTTTCGTAGCAGGCGGATAAATCCTGGGTAACGCAGATAGATTGTGGGCAATCTTTTGTCTCTTCCCGGTGCGCTTTTTCAAACAGCGCCACTACGTCAGGCAGTACTTTTTCACCTTCTTCGCGGTTAGTCAGGCGATGGCGCATTTCCCAGTGACCAATAAAAATCTCCAGCCACGGATTTTTTGCCACCTGGGTAAGTGCTTTTACTTCAGGTAACAGCGAATCGCACTTTTCCATTTGCAGGTGCATAACGCCTTCCGAATAATCATCGATAAGTTGCGGAATATACTCCTGCCCGGCATCGCGTAACTCCTTAGTATATTTGTGATACCACTCCCATATATCCATTTTATTTTCCTTGATTAATTAAGACAGGAATAACCTGAGTAAAATCTTCCAGTGCCTGATGTAAATCCCACTGCTGTTCTTTATTACCACTGGAGCACAAAATCACTTTCAGCGATTTTAATAACCGTAATGCTGCCGCTGGCTGTTGATGGTGTTGTAATGCCGTCACCAGTTGCATGACACAGGGGTTATTAAGATTGATATACAGACTTGAAGTTTTAGTCTTTTGGATTTGCGAGGTAAATTGCCGCGCCAGCATTAACGCTGCGGTGCTGATGCGTTTATCTGCGTCATCCTGTTCGAGAATTTGTTTTAATTCTGCTTCGCGGTCTGGCGTGACCACGAGCGGTAAAACCGCTGGTTCGAAGCGGGAGATAATTAATTGCTCGCCGTCGCAAAGATGCTCTTCCAGATAAGCAACCTGCTCTTCAGGTAATTCTGCCAGGCTGAACAACTGCTCATTACCCGTTTGCGTACCGACTTCAATAATCCGGCAGTGATATAACAGCGCCCAACGACGTAAAAATGGCACCACCGCATAGCGATCGCCACGGGCAACGGGCCGTTGCAGAATGTGGAACAACATCTCTTCAAAACCGCCGTCGCGGCTTAACAGAATATGAATGCTGTTATTAACGCGTAAATCCTTCGCTAGCAACGCCCCTTTTGACGTTGGCACCTGCAAGCGATCTTTGAGCAAATCAAACAGACGGTCATCACATAATGCCGCACCGAGCAACGCTTCGTTGTGGCGCATTAATACACGCCGCCAGATTTCTGGCTGATTTTGTGCGAGATCGGACAAACCAGAAATCAGCGCCTCTTTTAACGCCTCCTGCACCGCAACCCAGGTTTCGTCCCGCTGGAGATCTTCCCGGCTCGCCGTAGGCGTTAGTTTCGATGACTCAATCACGCCGCCAATAAATCCGGCCCAGGGAGGTAACAACTCACGCGCTTCATCATCCAGTAACATACCGCGCAAAAACAGCGACAGGTTGCGGTTATCGCTGGTGCCGTAGGTTGCGCCATCCTGAATCCATAAAATCCCGACCGCATCGCTCATACCCGCTGGCACCACCGGAATGGTGCAAATCGGTTCAAAGGAGGATTCAAACTGGGCGGCAAAGGCGAGATTTTTACGCTGCACCAGCGCGCGGTGTATGGTTACGCCTTCGGGGGCAACTTCACGCCACGGTGGTTGAAGTTTATTTACCGGCTCGCTGGCATCGCCGACATAGACCGGTTCGTGCAGCAATATGCAGTAGCGGGAAAGAACGCGGTTCAGCAGATTATTACTCGCCAGATGGCTGTACTCTTCTTTGAGCGTCAGAATCACCTGCGTTCCCGGCGCCGAGGACTGATGCGGCGTAACGGTATATTTTTGCCCGTCGGTAGAGTGGTATTTCCAGCTCTGATCCGGCGTTTGCCAGGATGTGGTCAACACCGTGACCTCTTTCGCCAACACAAAGGCCGACAAAAAACCGAGGCCGAACATACCAATTAAACCGGTGTTGTCATCCTGCTGGCGCAACATTCGGGTATAACCCACGCCCACTGTCGCCAGGAAGCCGTGAATTTCGCTTTCTGTCAGACCCGCACCGGTATCGGTAATGGTGATGGTGGACTTCGCCACGTCTGCCACTACACGAATTTGGTTATCCTTTGGCGCATCGGGCTGCTCAATCCTGCGGCGAACGATCGCATCATGGCCGTTCTGCACCAGCTCGCGCACGGCAACTACGGGAGTGGAGTAAAGATGCTTACTGAGCACCTCAATTAAACCGTTTAAATTAACTTCTGTAGAATATGAACTGCCAGGTAACTGTAATGTACTCATTTTTCAATACTCATAATCCATCACCTACTATTGAAAATACATTGCTGTTTTTTACAACCGGTGCAAGGTTTGTTATTTGCATTCACTCATCGGAAACATTTATTTATTGACGCGATGATTAAAACAAAATGTCTTATATAAATAATGGTTAATTCTTAAAGGATTAATGCGACTGGAGTATATCGATATAAACTGGAATTAACGAGATAATTTCTTGTGGTGAAATTATTATTTAAATGCTGAATAATATATTGAGGATTATTTAATAGAAAAATAAAACCGCAATCCAGAATCAGAATTGCGGTATTTCTTTAATTATGAATCAAACGCTGCGGATGGGTATAAACCGTTGCCCGACCCGGCTTACAAAAGCCCACCAGCGTCAAATTACAGCGCTCAGCCACTTCTACGGCAAGCGTGGTCGCGGCAGACACCGCAAACAAAATTTCTACGCCGCACATCGCTGACTTTTGCACCATTTCATAACTGGCACGACTGGAAACCAGCACCGCACCTTGCAGCCAGCTTTCCACTTCTTGTGACCGGTGGCCTAACAGTTTATCCAGCGCCACATGGCGACCCACGTCTTCATGCCCGCCTACCAGTTCGCCAGATGGCAACATCCAGGCAGCGGCGTGAGTACAACCAGTCAGTTGCCCCACTGGCTGGAAATCATTGAGATGGCGTAATGCATCATCCAGTTTGTTGAGATCAAATGTCTGAGTGAACGGCAGCGGCTGAACCGGTTTACCGATGTCATTAAGTTGCTCCACGCCGCACACGCCACAGCCCGTACGCCCCGCCAGCGCCCGACGACGCTCCTTCAACCCCATAAAGCGGCGGCTGGAAAGCTCAATTTGCACTTCCAGACCATTACAGGAAGGAACGACATCCATACCGAAGATATCGCGCGGACTTTCGATAATCCCCTCGGAAAGCGAAAAACCGAGCGCAAAGTATTCAAGGTCTTTGGGCGACGCCATCATCACCACATGCGAAATGCCGTTGTAGACCAGCGCAACGGGAACCTCTTCCGCCACCTCATCTAACCGTGGGTGTTGTAAATCGTCACGCCGCCATAACTCAATTTGACGAACACCTGTGACATTTGTCACATTTTTGATTTCTTTTTGCTGTGTTTTTTTCACTTTCTATTAACCGGATAAGAACACACACACCAACATTATGGTATTCTGTTACAAACCCTTCCTGGATGGAGGGAAATTGAGCCAATTCTGGACCTTTGCGGCCCCTTCCGCAAAGAAAAATAACTCCCACTCCCTGCACACGCAGCAAGCGAATGTAAATGGGACGTGACAATGTCGAAACAAGGAGCAATCCATGCAGGTCAGCAGAAGGCAGTTCTTTAAGATCTGCGCTGGCGGTATGGCAGGCACCACGGCAGCGGCACTGGGTTTTGCACCCAGCGTAGCACTCGCGGAAACCCGGCAGTATAAACTGCTGCGCACCCGCGAAACCCGTAATACCTGCACCTATTGTTCCGTAGGCTGTGGGCTGTTGATGTACAGCCTCGGTGACGGAGCAAAAAACGCCAAAGCATCTATCTTCCATATCGAAGGTGACCCGGATCACCCGGTCAACCGCGGTGCACTTTGTCCGAAAGGCGCTGGCCTGGTGGATTTCATCCACTCCGAAAGCCGTCTGAAGTTTCCGGAATACCGTGCGCCAGGTTCTGATAAATGGCAGCAAATCAGTTGGGAAGAGGCGTTTGATCGCATTGCCAAACTGATGAAAGAAGACCGCGATGCTAACTACATTGCGCAAAACGCCGAAGGCGTGACTGTTAACCGCTGGCTCTCCACCGGGATGTTGTGTGCTTCCGCGTCGAGTAACGAAACCGGCTATTTAACGCAAAAATTCTCCCGCGCGCTGGGTATGCTCGCGGTCGACAACCAGGCGCGTGTCTGACACGGACCAACGGTAGCAAGTCTTGCTCCAACATTTGGTCGCGGTGCGATGACCAACCACTGGGTCGACATCAAGAACGCCAACCTCGTCGTGGTGATGGGCGGTAACGCCGCTGAAGCACACCCGGTCGGGTTCCGCTGGGCGATGGAAGCCAAAATTCACAACGGCGCGAAGCTGATTGTGATCGATCCTCGCTTTACGCGTACGGCGGCGGTGGCTGACTACTATGCCCCTATTCGTTCCGGTACTGACATTGCTTTCCTGTCAGGCGTATTGCTGTACCTGCTGAACAATGAAAAATTCAACCGCGAATACACCGAAGCCTATACCAACGCCAGCCTGATCGTGCGTGAGGATTACGGCTTTGAAGATGGCCTGTTCACCGGCTACGACGCGGAAAAACGCAAGTACGATAAATCCTCCTGGACCTACGAGCTGGACGAAAACGGCTTCGCCAAACGCGATACCACGCTGCAACATCCGCGCTGCGTGTGGAACTTGCTGAAACAGCACGTTTCCCGTTATACGCCAGATGTGGTTGAAAACATCTGTGGTACGCCGAAAGACGCGTTCCTGAAAGTCTGCGAATACATCGCCGAAACCAGTGCTCACGATAAAACTGCCTCGTTCCTTTACGCGCTCGGCTGGACGCAACACTCCGTTGGTGCGCAAAACATTCGAACGATGGCGATGATCCAGCTGCTGCTCGGCAATATGGGGATGGCAGGCGGCGGCGTTAACGCCCTGCGCGGTCACTCCAACATTCAGGGGCTGACGGACCTGGGGCTGCTGTCGCAGAGCCTGCCAGGTTACATGACGCTGCCAAGCGAGAAGCAGACCGATCTGCAAACCTACCTTGCCGCCAACACGCCGAAACCGCTGCTGGAAGGCCAGGTTAACTACTGGGGCAATTACCCGAAATTCTTCGTCTCCATGATGAAGGCCTTCTTTGGTGATAAAGCGACGGCAGAAAACAGCTGGGGCTTTGACTGGTTGCCGAAGTGGGATAAAGGCTACGACGTCCTGCAATACTTCGAGATGATGAAAGAGGGCAAGGTCAATGGCTATATCTGCCAGGGCTTTAACCCTGTTGCCTCATTCCCGAACAAAAACAAAGTGATCGGTTGTCTGTCGAAACTGAAGTTCCTCGTCACTATCGACCCGCTGAACACGGAAACCTCTAACTTCTGGCAGAACCACGGTGAGCTGAACGAAGTGGACTCGTCGAAGATCCAGACCGAAGTGTTCCGTCTGCCATCGACCTGCTTCGCGGAAGAGAACGGTTCTATCGTTAACTCCGGTCGCTGGTTACAGTGGCACTGGAAAGGCGCCGACGCCCCGGGGATTGCGCTGACTGACGGCGAGATCCTCTCCGGTATCTTCCTGCGCTTGCGCAAGATGTACGCCGAACAGGGTGGCGCGAACCCGGACCAGGTGCTGAACATGACCTGGAACTACGCCATCCCGCATGAGCCGAAGTCGGAAGAAGTGGCGATGGAGAGCAACGGTAAGGCGCTGGCCGATATTACCGATCCGGCAACCGGGGCGGTTATCGTCAAGAAAGGCCAACAACTTAGCTCGTTCGCACAACTGCGCGATGACGGTACCACCTCCTGTGGCTGCTGGATTTTCGCCGGTAGCTGGACGCCAGAGGGCAACCAGATGGCACGCCGTGATAACGCCGATCCGTCTGGCCTCGGTAACACGCTGGGCTGGGCATGGGCATGGCCGCTTAACCGCCGCATTCTGTATAACCGCGCCTCCGCAGATCCGCAGGGTAACCCGTGGGATCCGAAGCGTCAGTTGCTGAAATGGGACGGCACTAAGTGGACCGGCTGGGATATTCCGGACTACAGCGCAGCGCCTCCGGGCAGTGGCGTCGGGCCGTTTATCATGCAGCAGGAAGGCATGGGGCGTCTGTTTGCCCTCGATAAGATGGCGGAAGGTCCGTTCCCGGAACACTACGAGCCGTTTGAAACGCCGCTGGGGACTAACCCGCTGCATCCAAACGTTATCTCGAACCCGGCTGCGCGAATCTTTAAAGACGATGCCGAAGCATTGGGTAAAGCCGATAAGTTCCCGTATGTCGGAACCACCTATCGTCTGACCGAGCACTTCCACTACTGGACCAAACACGCGCTGTTGAATGCGATTTTGCAGCCAGAGCAGTTTGTGGAAATCGGGGAGTCGCTGGCGAATAAACTTGGCATTGCCCAGGGCGATACCGTGAAAGTCTCCTCCAACCGTGGCTATATCAAAGCCAAAGCGGTGGTGACCAAACGTATTCGCACGCTGAAAGCGAACGGCAAAGATATCGATACCATCGGTATTCCGATTCACTGGGGCTATGAAGGTGTTGCGAAAAAAGGCTTTATTGCCAATACGTTAACGCCATTCGTTGGTGATGCGAACACGCAGACGCCGGAGTTTAAGTCCTTCCTTGTGAATGTGGAAAAGGTGTAACGGAGACGACATATGGCTTATCAATCTCAAGATATCATTCGTCGTTCCGCGACTAACGGTCTGACCCCCGCGCCTCAGGCGCGGGACTTCCAGGAAGAAGTGGCGAAACTCATCGACGTCACCACCTGTATCGGCTGTAAAGCCTGTCAGGTGGCGTGTTCAGAGTGGAACGACATTCGCGATACCGTCGGCAATAACATTGGGGTGTACGACAACCCCAATGATTTAAGCGCCAAATCGTGGACGGTAATGCGCTTCTCGGAAGTGGAGCAGAACGACAAACTGGAATGGCTGATCCGCAAAGACGGCTGTATGCACTGTTCCGATCCAGGCTGCCTGAAAGCGTGCCCGGCGGAAGGAGCAATTATTCAGTATGCCAACGGTATCGTCGACTTCCAGTCCGAGCAGTGCATCGGCTGCGGTTATTGCATTGCGGGCTGTCCGTTCGACATTCCGCGCCTCAACCCGGAAGACAACCGCGTCTACAAATGTACACTGTGCGTTGACCGCGTGGTGGTTGGGCAAGAACCGGCCTGCGTGAAGACCTGCCCAACGGGCGCGATTCACTTCGGTACGAAAGAGTCGATGAAAACGCTGGCGAGCGAGCGCGTGGCGGAGCTGAAAACTCGCGGTTACGACAATGCGGGTCTGTACGATCCGGCAGGCGTTGGTGGTACACACGTCATGTACGTGCTGCACCATGCTGACAAGCCAAATCTGTATCATGGCTTGCCGGAGAACCCGGAAATCAGCGAAACCGTGAAATTCTGGAAAGGCATCTGGAAACCGCTCGCAGCTGTTGGCTTTGCGGCTACCTTCGCAGCCAGTATCTTCCACTACGTGGGTGTCGGTCCGAACCGTGCGGATGAGGAAGAGAATAATCTGCACGAAGAGAAAGACGAGGAGCGCAAATGAAACGACGTGACACCATCGTGCGCTACACCGCGCCGGAACGTATCAACCACTGGATCACCGCCTTCTGCTTCATCCTGGCGGCGGTGAGCGGGCTGGGCTTTTTGTTCCCGTCCTTCAACTGGTTGATGCAAATCATGGGCACACCGCAGCTGGCGCGAATTCTGCACCCGTTTGTCGGCGTGGTTATGTTTGCCTCGTTCATCATCATGTTTTTCCGTTACTGGCATCACAACCTAATCAATCGGGATGATATCTTTTGGGCGAAGAATATTCGTAAGATCGTCGTCAACGAGGAAGTAGGTGACACCGGGCGTTATAACTTCGGTCAGAAATGCGTTTTCTGGGCGGCGATTATTTTCCTGGTTCTGCTGCTGGTGAGCGGCGTGATTATCTGGCGTCCTTATTTTGCGCCTGCTTTCTCAATCCCGGTGATCCGATTCGCGTTAATGCTGCATTCATTTGCCGCAGTGGCGTTAATTGTGGTTATCATGGTGCATATCTACGCCGCCCTTTGGGTGAAAGGCACGATTACCGCCATGGTGGAAGGATGGGTTACCAGCGCCTGGGCGAAGAAACATCACCCGCGCTGGTACCGTGAGGTCCGCAAGACAACGGAAAAGAAAGCTGAATGAGTATTCGCATAATCCCGCAAGATGAGCTGGGTTCGAGCGAGAAACGTACGGCGGATATGATTCCGCCGTTATTGTTCCCTCGGCTCAAAAATTTATACAACCGCCGCGCTGAACGTCTGCGCGAGCTGGCAGAAAATAATCCGCTGGGTGATTACCTGCGTTTTGCTGCGCTTATCGCCCACGCCCAGGAAGTGGTGCTGTACGACCATCCGCTGGAGATGGATCTGACCGCGCGCATTAAAGAAGCCAGCGCACAAGGCAAGCCACCGCTGGATATTCACGTTTTGCCGCGTGACAAGCACTGGCAAAAGCTGCTGATGGCAATGATTGCTGAGCTGAAACCTGAAATGAGCGGCCCGGCGCTGGCAGTGATTGAGAATCTGGAGAAGGCATCAAGCCAGGAGCTGGAAGATATGGCCAGCGCACTGTTTGCCTCTGATTTCTCGTCCGTCAGCAGCGATAAAGCGCCGTTTATCTGGGCTGCACTGTCACTCTACTGGGCGCAGATGGCCAATCTGATCCCGGGCAAAGCCCGCGCTGAATACGGCGAGCAACGTCAATATTGCCCGGTTTGTGGTTCTATGCCGGTGTCCAGTATGGTGCAAATTGGCACCACTCAGGGTCTGCGTTACCTGCACTGCAACCTGTGTGAAACCGAATGGCACGTAGTGCGCGTAAAATGCAGCAACTGTGAACAGAGCGGCAAACTGCATTACTGGTCGCTGGATGACGAACAGGCCGCGATTAAAGCCGAAAGCTGCGATGACTGTGGCACTTACCTGAAGATTCTTTATCAGGAAAAAGAACCGAAAGTTGAAGCCGTGGCAGATGACCTCGCCTCTCTGGTACTGGATGCGCGAATGGAGCAAGAAGGCTACGCCCGCAGTTCCATTAACCCGTTCCTGTTTCCGGGTGAAGGGGAGTAATCTCTGACGTTTTCCGGGTGGCGCTGGTCGCCCGGATTACAGTTCATAGGGTATGACGATACCTGCTATTCCCGCAAAATCTCTCGTATTTTGCGAGGCGTTTTCCAGATATGATGTAACAGTTGCAGTAATTATAAGTTCAAGTAAAACAGCCTTGTATTAATACCAGAATAAGGGCATCTGTTTTTTATATTCAAGAATGAAAAAATTTTTGTCATTCCTTATGCTCCTGACACTCATCATCAACACCAACTACCTCCTCCCTTTGCCTCCCGCCTTTTGCCTTACGCACCGGGAATTGCTGACGTTCCAGATATTGCTCTACCGCTTCGCGTAAAATTGCAGATCGTGAAACCTTACGCCAGCCCCTAAGCTTGTTCAGCCGTTTAATTGCCTCTTCTGATAAATGAAGAAAAACCGTATTCATCACCATTACCAATACCTTACATATATTACTCATTAATGTATGTGCGAAAATTACGCCGAAAAATCATTTAAAAAAAGCGGATTTTTGCATGCTGTTTTGTTTTTGCGAGACGTTTTCCAGAAATAATAAGAACGTTGCAGTTGTTTCATTTGTTAATCAAAAATGGTTTGGTTATCGCCCAGGATGAGATATGGGTGCTATAAATATATTATATTCAGGATATTTATTTTTTGATTGGGTCTTCATTTGCATAATCTGAATGGTGTACCCGAAAAACGTCAGCATCCTAACAGCACCAGGATTTAAGGTGAAATTTAACATCCATCACAGACCGGTCAATGCTGCCGCCAACCGGTCTTTACTTGCTCGTCGTTATAATTTTGTGGGTAACAGTTCGGGAAACAAGGAATTCCTTCCGGAACACCCCGGTATCATCCGATAGCATTGACGTCAATCATCAGCGCGACGGTGAGTTTTTTTAATCGAATCATAGGATGGTAACGTTAAGCACGATTACGGGTCATAGTAAAACTCCTGAGCAGGCGGCACTATGCCGCTTTCACAGGAGTTCTGAATGCTGGTGCTTTCTGTATGGCATAACCATGCCCCTCGCGGCTAAGTGCCTGCACACTTCTCTCTTTGTATGTCATTTTTGCAATGCATTGGCCGAATTCTGGTAATTCTAATGAGTTTTACTCTTCAGACTCCCATCCCTACGGTATACGAGTTAGATTCATGAATGAAATCGACATTTTTAAAAAACGAATCTTGTAAAACATCCGTGTTGATATTACCTTGCAACCCAACATTAAATTTGTTAGAGAGATGAAGAACTCGAATATCAAAAAGGTCTTTTAACATCATTAATTCTTCAGCTGTTAATGACTCGCAACTAAAATATCCCTGTTGATCAAAAAGGTTTTCAATTTCTCCACCATAGGCGAGGCGTTTTTCAATGAGTGTTTGCAACATCGAGTTGCCAAGGACAATGGATATCGTGCGATCTTTCGCAGATTTACACCCCATCACAACGGCAACATTCGTATCCCCCTCTGGGGTTTCATTTAACGCTGTTGCTAAAATGGTGGTCAAACACGCAAACGGTACTGTATTTCTTTCGTGGTTTAATTTATCTACCAATTCATTCCATTTATCAAAAACCGGCCGATATTTTGTTTGTACAGAATTACCCATGTGGTTAAATAATCCAGCCATACGATTTTTTATCATCTCGATATCCGGCGAGTCAGAAATACTTTTCGCATAATACGGGCCTGATGATGTTGTATACATTAAAGCAGCGCCCACACCTGTCACCATGATAGGTGCAACCACGGTTTTGGCAAAGGCGACGCTGCGATGGCTATGCGCTTCACAGTCTAAAGGAATATATTCCACTGGCTGCGGTAAATCCTGGCATGCCTCCCTCATCATTGCGGTATGTTTTACAAACAACGGTTTTTCATTGCCAAAAAAAACTTTCTGCTTAATTGCACTAAGAAAACGCAAATCAAAAATGATTGTTTTTGGTTTATTATTTTTTGGCACATTTCCTATTATCCCGCTAAGAACCTTCCTTGCTGCATGGAGATTTTTTTGCACAGCACATAACACAATTGACGAAGCCTTCTCTACTTCGTTATTGATTTTAATTTTAAAATCTGCCCGATATACGTTGACGGGCAATGCAAGTATATCTGGCCCTACATCTTTGGCTGAGTATTTATTTGTGATCGACGGCCGTGAATCCACGAGAAAACTTAGCTGCAAATTATGCTCTATATTATCAGCTGTTTTTGTGGTGTGGTTAAACATAGAGATGCCACCTCTCATTCTTTCACACATACCCTCAACTTTTTCACTTCTTTCTTGTGACGACTTTGCTTTAACGTTAATTTGATGATTTTTACCTGTGCATTCCTTAACTACAAGGGGAACGTTATCTAAAGCGCCATATAGGTTAATAACGTCACCAGGCTTTTTATCATGTAAGTAAGTTTGATTAATACTCGAGGCATTCACAAAGAGGTCAATATTATAACTGTTTATAACTTCACCTACATCAAATGTGTAGTGCTTACTCTGGAGGCTGCCATCCTTATTTAATTGTATATCAATCAATATATCCCCTGACTTTGTCACCATATCTTTGCCATAAACCATTTGCATAGCCATTTCGAGGAGGTTTTTATCTAACTGATTGCGGGCGTTGAGTAAGCGACTACCAAATAATTTATATACTGTTCCCGTCATTGCCAGCGCTGCGCTTTCTGTTACTTTGCGTTTCCACAGTGAGGTTTCTCTATTTTTGAACAGGCCATATTCATTATTACTCGACAACCCGAGTTTCAGTTCGTTAACACAATCGCACAGTTGCTCCTCACCTTCCATTTTAAGGCAAAGTGAAAAATGATTTAATAGCGTTTGCTTCGGTGATTCATTACTCGTTAGTTGTTTTTCTAAATTAACAATAGAATAACCTTCTTGTTTAATGAGATTAATATTGGCAACCATTACAGCCTCCTTCCCACGGTTTAAGAGCAAACATGCAACATAATTATTTATAACATCCAGAGCAGTAAATGAATGATACTGACAATGATACCAGTCCATTATCTTTGCATAATGTTTGTTAGCTATAGATTTTAAAAATATTTATGAGAAAAGTATGGTACCAGAGGGGGTTTTGGCTATCAAAAATCGCTCAAACCTGAAGTAAGATGATGAATTAAGCATTATCGGCGATAATTGCCACTCACCTCTACAAATAATATTTAAATGCTCCTGAACAGTGATGTAGCAAGACACGTATGGTGCCTACGAAGAACAAAAATTTATAGCGTTCTTATTCAATATAACCGGAATAGTCAGGGGCTGATGTAAATGACCTGAATGAGTGAGAGAGGCTACACCGCCCCTCTCCATCAGCTACTCTTCTTCGTTCCCGCCCTCTTCATACGGGCCAAATGGCTTCGCGGGCAGAACGATATACGTGCCTTCAAACACCGCCCCCGGCGTCTCGTCGCCAAAGATTTCGACCTGCATCTGCACCCGTGCTTTACGTCCGCGCGCCAGACGGTCGAGATCGCCGCTTAAGGCACCGAGGTCGGCTACCGCGTGTGGTTTACCGCTGATTGGTTTGCTGTAACGGATATGCGCATCAGCGAGAATAATGGTTCCGCCGAGGTGGCGTTCGCGCAGCATTAGCCAGATAAGCCCCCAACCGGTGAGCGTAGCCAGCGAGAATAAACTCCCGGCAAACAACGTATGATGCGGATTCTGATTGCCGGTTTCCGGCATGGTGGTGATAAATTTTTGCCCGGTATATTGCTGAATGCGCACGCCCATTTTTTCGCTTAGCGGGATATGTTCGTACCACGCCTGTTGCAGCTGCGCGCACCAGTCGCCGCGATGCAGAATGTCATCCAGAGTGGCGACAGGTTTTATCATCAAAAAATGGCGAATCGGCGTGGTGGTTGGCGTGGTGATTTCTCCCTGATTAACAAACCCCAGCTTGGCGAAAAACTCCACCGCGTCTTCGCGGGCGCTACAGGTCACGCGCTTAACACCTTCCTGACGCGCCACCGACTCCAGGGTCATCGCCATCAGCGTTCCTAACCCTTTGTCCTGCACGTCGGGATGAACGGCCATAAAGCGAATGGACGCTTCATTGTCGGCATTAATATACAGTCGGCCTACCGCCACCAGATTACCCTGCTCGTCGACGACCATCTGGTGATGCGCCATCGCATCCCACGCGTCGCGTTCCGAACCTTTCGGTTGATGCAGGGGCTTACGCAACATTTCCCAGCGAAACTGATAGTAACGCTCTAATTCTTCTTCTGTTTGTGGAACCCGAAGGTGATACATAGCGATACTCTCTCTTGTTTCCCGTGACAACCCTGGAAGCTGGCTCATACCTGCAACCAGAATGTTACGGGGCCATCATTGACCAGCGATACCTGCATATCCGCAGCGAAGCGTCCTGTTTGCGTGTTCATCTCTTGCTGACGGCAGCGTTCGACGAAATAGTCATATAACGCCTCTGCGCGATCCGGTGATGCGCCTTTGGAGAAACTTGGGCGCATCCCCCGTTCGGTATCTGCGGCGAGGGTAAACTGGGAAACCACCAGCACACTGCCGCCCGCCTGTTGCACGTTGAGATTCATCTTGCCTTCGGCATCGCTGAAGATGCGATAGCCAAGCACGCGCTCGCACAGACGGTTTGCTTTCTGTTCGTCGTCATCCTTTTCGACACCCAATAACACCAAAAGTCCCGCGCCAATTTCGCCCGTCACTTCTCCCTCCACGGTGACGCTGGCACGGGTTACGCGTTGAATTAATGCAATCATGGTTCGTCGTCTTCTTCTTGTTCAGCTGCTTGTTTTAGTTTGCGGTATTCCCCGAGAGTGACAGTAATTTCCGCACCAAGCAAGACGATACACCATGTCCAGTAGACCCAAACAAAGAGAATGGGGATCACCGCCAGCACGCCGTAAATGAGCTGGTATGACGGGAACATGGTGATATAAAGCGCGAAACCTTTTTTTCCTGCTTCGAACAGGAGTGCGGCGACAAACGCACCGACAATCGCGTCGCGGTTAGGTACGCGGATGGTAGGAACAATGCTGTACAGCAACCAGAAGGAGATCCACGACAACAGCAACGGAAAAATACGCAGCACGTTGTCGATGACAGTATTGAGATCGCTCGCCCAGCGCAGGGAGAGCAAATAGGAACTGATCGCCAGACTGGCCCCTGCCAACAGCGGCCCCAGCGTTAAAATCATCCAGTACACGGCAAACGAGTAAATTTTGGGTCGCGCTCGTTTACTGCGCCAGATGGTATTCAACGCGCTATCGATGGAGTACATCAGCAATAATGCTGTGACGATCAGCCCGCACGCCCCGACGGCGGTCATTTTGTTGGAATTGGCGACAAACTGTTCGATATATCGCTGGATAACATCGCCAGTAGCAGGCAGAAAGTTGGCAAAAATAAAGTGACGCAACTGAATGCTGACGTCCGAAAACATGGGAAACGCGGCGAAAAGCGCAAAAACAACGGCAACCAGCGGCACTAATGAGAGCAACGACACATAGGCAAGATTACCTGCCAGGGTTGTCATATTGTCCTCATCAATGCGTTGCCAGAGTAGTTTTAGCCAGGCCCATAGCGGACGGGTACGGTGCCTGGCTTTGTCCTGAATGTTTTTTAGCATAACACCTTCGCGAAATAGTCCGGGATGGTGGTTTTATCTTTCACCAGAATACTGGTAATACCTAGCTGATTTGCTCCTTCTATATTATCGGCGTTGTCATCGAAAAAGACCGTATCGCTGGCTGAAAAACCTTCCGCCTGCAAAACATGCTGGTAAATTCGTGCTTCAGGTTTGCGCATCCCCAGATCTTGCGACAGATAGATATGGTCAGCAGCATCACGAATTTCCGGGTATTCCTCCGGCCAGAAGGTGGTATGTAGGCGGTTAGTATTGGAAAGCACCACCACACGATGACCCTGCTCACGCAGTTTATGCATGATGGCGATCACTTCCGGGCGCAGCGCGACAAACACCGCCTGCCAGCCGTGGGAAAACTGCTCATAGCTTAGCGGTAGAGCCATCTCATGACACAGCGCCTCTGCGAACGCTTCGTCGCTAATTTCCCCACGCTCATGCTGATGAAACGCCTCGCCCATGTGGAAACTCTTCTTAAGCGTAGCCAGGGGAACACGCGTTAAATCGCTCCAGGCTCCCAGCACGCGGTTAAAGTCGATATCGACAATCACATTACCTAAATCAAAGATATAGAGCATTTTTGCCTCCTTTCGCGCCACAAGAAATTAACTGTAGCGGGAAAGGATGGGTTTGGCTATGTGGTCAGCTATGAAGCAAGGTCAACGGTCACAAAATTCTACGCGTCTTCCTGGGGAAGGATGATTTCAATTTGGCTGTCTTGTAAGCGTGATTTTAGCGCAGCGGGCGGCAGCTCGTCGGTAAAGAGCGCAGTGACCTGTGCCACATTACCAATTTCAACCGCCGCCGAAGCATGATACTTAGTGTGATCGGCGACCAGCAGAATATTTCTCGCGTGCGCCATCATCGTTTTCACCACGTTAGCTTCGTTTACATCAAACTCCATCAACGCGCCATCGCTCTCAATCGCCCCAACGCTTGTTACCAGATAATCAGCCCGAAAATCGGCCACAAAGGACGCCGCTGAAGGGCCAATGATCCCGCTATTATGAGAGCGCAATGTACCGCCGGGCACCATCACTTCAAAGCGCGGGTTGTGGTACAGAATATGCGCCACACGCAGGCTGTTCGTGATTATCCGCAAATGATTATGGTTAAGTAACGCCCGGGCGACATGTTCGACAGTCGTACCGATGGTGATAAATATTGTCGATCCATCAGGAATATAGTCTGCCACCGCTTCGGCAATCGCTTTTTTCTCTTCAGTTTGCGAAACCTCACGCTGTTCGAACGCCGTATTAACGACGCTGGAGGCCCGACCCGCGCCACCGTGATGGCGCGTGATCAGCCCTTGCTCGCTTAATTTACGAATATCCCGGCGGACCGTCTGCGTGGAAACATCCAGCAGATTTGCCAGCTCATCAATATTCATATACCCACGCTCGGCGATCAGCATGAGGAGTTGGTCGTGCCGCGGGTTACCGGTTAGTTCGGTAAGGCTCATGAAAATTCCTCGAAAAACCATCACCCTGGCATTTTATACAAAAAGTGACAAAAAAGATCGGGTTTGATCACAGTCAGGGATCCCGGCACGCCCACCGGGACGCGTGCATTTTAACGCCGCCACACCGCTGGCAAAGCGGACGGAATCCGCTAAATCTCCACCTGTTGCCAGCGCCACCGCCAATGCGCCGTGAAAAACATCGCCCGCACCGGTAGTATCTACCACATCAACTTTGAAAGCTGGCTGATGCTGTCGCCCGCCATTCTCCAGCCAGTCACAGCCTGCACTGCCCTGAGTAACATAGACATGTCCATTTGTGAGCGTTTGTGCCTGTTTTAGGGCACTCGCCATCTCTTTCACGCCCGTTAGCCGCGCCAGACCCGGTTCTGAAAAAGCAGCATGATCGCTTAACGCCACCAGCTCACTGATATCCTGCGGCGTAATATCACCGTCCAGCACGGTCATCACGCCCGCCTGCCGCGCCAGAGTGAAGGCTTTTTTCGCGCCGTCATGCCAGCGTACATCTGCCAGCACCACGTCCCACTGAGAGAAATCAATTTCCTCCAACCACTCTGCGTCAGGCAGCAGGTCCGGGCTGGGATAGTTAATGATGATTCGCTCTCCTTTGGCATCCACCATGATGGCGGATTGCGAAGATTTCGCCTGGTTATACCGTTTGGTGTAACGGGTGTTAACGCCCCAGGATTCCAGCTCTGCCAGCAGGCTGTTGCCCGTGTCGTCGTCACCGACGCGACCAATAAAATCGACCTGCGCACCCAGTCTGGCCGCCGCAACTGCTGCTGTAGCCGCTGGCCCGCCGCCAACTTCCGTATAATTTTTCGCCACGTATTTACCGCTCTCCGTCGGCAACCCTTCCACGTAATAGATGCGATCCATCACGGTAATTCCTACACAAGCAACACGAATCATGGTCATTCCTTAAGCATTTTGGGATGCGTTCATTTTAATTTCATCAATTGTTTAAAAAGTGACGGCTGTCAATTTTTTGACGATAAATTACAAATACGATCAAAAACAGACAAGCAATACATGTCATAAATGACAAAAAGTGACATCACTGTATTCAGGAGAGGGTTATGGCAGCAATCGCGTTTATCGGTTTAGGGCAAATGGGTTCGCCAATGGCGAGCAATTTATTGCAGCAAGGGCATCAACTTTGCGTCTTCGATGTGAATGCCGAAGCCGTACAGCATCTGGTAGACAAAGGGGCGACTCCCGCTGCTAACCCAGCGCAGGCCGCTAAAGGTGCCGAATTTATCATTACCATGTTGCCGAATGGCGATCTGGTGCGTCACGTGTTGTTCGGTGAAAACGGTGTCTGTGAGAGCTTATCTTCCGATGCGCTGGTCATTGATATGTCGACCATCCACCCCCTGCAAACCGATAAATTGATTGCTGATATGCAGGTCAGAGGCTTCAGCATGATGGATGTTCCGGTTGGCCGTACTTCCGCAAATGCCATTACCGGTACTCTGTTACTGCTGGCTGGCGGCACCGCTGAACAAGTTGAACGTGCCACGCCGATCCTGATGGCAATGGGCAGTGAGTTGATCAACGCGGGCGGTCCGGGCATGGGGATCCGCGTTAAGCTCATCAACAACTATATGAGTATCGCGCTCAATGCGCTTTCGGCAGAAGCTGCCGTTTTGTGCGAAGCCCTCAATCTTCCCTTCGATGTTGCCGTCAAGGTAATGAGCGGTACTGCCGCCGGTAAAGGCCACTTCACCACTTCCTGGCCGAACAAAGTCCTCAGTGGAGATCTTTCTCCCGCCTTCATGATCGATCTTGCCCATAAGGATCTTGGCATCGCCCTCGATGTTGCCAACCAGTTGCATGTGCCGATGCCGCTGGGGGCCGCCTCACGGGAGGTTTATAGCCAGGCGCGCGCAGCAGGTCGCGGTCGCCAGGACTGGTCCGCCATTCTGGAGCAGGTCCGTGTCAGTGCCGGGATGACTGCCAAAGTAAAAATGTAACGACTGGATAAAGGAATAAATGAATGAATAAGTACACCATCAACGACATTACGCGCGCATCGGGCGGTTTTGCCATGCTGGCAGTCGATCAGCGCGAAGCCATGCGCATGATGTTTGCCGCGGCTGGCGCACCCGCTCCAGTAGCCGATAGCGTTTTAACTGATTTCAAAGTTAACGCCGCGAAGGCCCTTTCACCTTATGCATCGGCGATTCTGGTAGATCAACAATTCTGCTACCGCCAGGTGGTTGAGCAAAACGCGATTGCCAAAAGTTGCGCCATGATTGTCGCCGCCGATGAGTTCATCCCTGGCAACGGTATTCCGGTAGATAGCGTAGTCATTGACCGCAAAATCAACCCGCTACAAATCAAACAAGACGGCGGTAAAGCCTTAAAACTGCTGGTGCTGTGGCGTAGCGATGAAGATGCGCAGCAACGCCTGAATATGGTGAAAGAGTTCAACGAACTGTGCCATTCAAACGGTCTCGTGAGCATCATTGAGCCGGTTGTTCGCCCGCCGCGTCGTGGCGATAAATTCGATCGCGAACAAGCGATCATCGATGCCGCCAAAGAACTGGGCGACAGTGGCGCTGACCTCTACAAAGTTGAAATGCCGCTTTACGGAAAAGGTCCGCAACAAGAGCTTCTCAGTGCTTCACAACGTCTGAATGACCATATCAATATGCCGTGGGTGATCCTCTCATCCGGCGTCGACGAAAAACTGTTCCCGCGTGCCGTACGCGTGGCAATGACAGCGGGTGCATCGGGCTTCCTGGCTGGTCGTGCCGTCTGGGCATCGGTTGTCGGTTTACCGGACAACGAGCTGATGCTGCGTGACGTTTGCGCACCGAAATTACAACAACTTGGCGATATCGTCGACGAAATGATGGCTAAACGCCGTTAAGATGAGGATACAAAAATGAAATGGTTTAACACCTTAAGTCACAACCGTTGGCTGGAACAGGAAACCGATCGCATCTTTGATTTTGGTAAAAATTCCGTAGTACCGACTGGCTTTGGCTGGTTAGGCAATAAAGGGCAAATCAAAGAAGAGATGGGCACGCATCTGTGGATCACCGCTCGTATGCTGCACGTTTATTCCGTTGCTGCGGCGATGGGTCGCCCTGGCGCTTACGCGCTGGTTGATCACGGTATCAAAGCCATGAACGGCGCACTGCGCGATAAAAAATATGGCGGCTGGTATGCCTGTGTGAATGACGAGGGCGTGGTGGATGCCTCCAAACAAGGCTATCAACACTTCTTTGCTCTGCTGGGTGCCGCCAGCGCCGTCACTACCGGTCACCCGGAAGCACGCAAGCTGCTCGATTACACCATTGAAATTATTGAAAAATATTTCTGGAGTGAAGAAGAGCAGATGTGCCTGGAGTCGTGGGACGAAGCCTTCAGCAAAACCGAAGAGTACCGCGGCGGCAATGCCAATATGCACGCGGTGGAAGCTTTCTTGATTGTTTATGACGTAACGCATGACAAAAAATGGCTGGATCGCGCGATTCGCGTGGCTTCCGTCATTATCCACGACGTCGCCAGAAATAATCATTATCGCGTTAACGAGCACTTCGATACCCAGTGGAATCCGCTGCCGGATTACAACAAAGATAACCCGGCGCACCGCTTCCGCGCATTCGGAGGCACGCCGGGCCACTGGATCGAATGGGGCCGTTTAATGCTGCATATCCACGCTGCCCTGGAAGCCCGTTGCGAACAACCTCCAGCATGGCTGCTAGAAGATGCCAAAGGTCTGTTCAACGCTACCGTGCGCGATGCCTGGGCGCCCGATGGTGCCGACGGGATTGTTTATACCGTTGACTGGGAAGGCAAACCGGTGGTCCGCGAACGTGTGCGTTGGCCTATCGTCGAAGCGATGGGTACAGCTTATGCGCTCTACACCGTTACCGGCGATCGCCAGTACGAAACCTGGTATCAGACATGGTGGGACTACTGCATTAAGCACCTGATGGACTACGAAAACGGTTCCTGGTGGCAGGAGCTGGATGCGGACAACAAGGTCACCACCAAAGTCTGGGACGGTAAACAGGATATTTACCACCTGCTGCATTGCCTGGTGATCCCACGTATCCCGTTAGCGCCAGGCCTGGCACCGGCTGTTGCGGCGGGTCTGCTGGACGTGAATGCCAAATAACTGACTGAAAACCCTAACCCTCTCCCCAAAGGGGAGAGGGGACCGCCCGGCGCAGTTTTTTGGTTTGACATCAGCCTCATGGGAGGCTGTATGCCGTTTTTTAATTAAGGTGCCTCGTATGCAAATCACCAACATGCATTGCAGTGGACAAACCGTTTCACTTGCCGCGGGGGATTATCACGCGACTATCGTGACGGTTGGTGCTGGTCTGGCTGAATTAACTTTTCAGGGTTGTCATTTAGTCATCCCGCACAAACCCGAAGAGATGCCGCTGGCGCATCTGGGTAAAGTGCTTATTCCGTGGCCGAACCGGATCGCCAACGGCTGTTACCGCTATCAGGGACAGGAATATCAGTTACCCATTAATGAACATAGTTCAAAAGCCGCTATTCACGGGCTGCTTGCCTGGCGAGACTGGCAAATTAGCGAATTAACCGCCACCAGCGTTACCCTGACAGCTTTTCTACCGCCCAGTTACGGCTATCCGTTTATGCTGGCTTCGCAGGTTGTTTATTCGCTCAATGCTCGCACGGGCCTTTCCGTTGAGATCGCAAGCCAGAATATTGGTACTGTGACCGCACCTTATGGTGTGGGTATTCATCCTTATTTAACCTGCAACTTAACATCTGTTGATGACTATCTTTTCCAGCTTCCGGCAGAACAGGTTTATGCCGTCGATGAGCACGCAAATCCGACAACGCTTCACCACGTTGATGAGCTGAATTTAAATTTCACGCGGGCGACAAAAATAGCCGCGACAAAAATAGACCATACCTTTAAAACCGCTAATGATCTGTGGGAAATGACCATTACCCATCCACAGCAGGCACTTTCGGTGAGTCTTTGTTCCGATCAACCCTGGGTGCAGGTTTATAGCGGCGAAAAATTACAGCGTCAGGGACTGGCAGTTGAACCTATGAGTTGCCCGCCTAACGCCTTTAATTCCGGCACCGATTTATTATTACTGGAACCAGGAAAAAAGCATCGACTGTTTTTTAATATTCACGGGCAGCACAATTAATTTCATTAAGAACAAAACGAGATCATTGTTTAGGGTTGTATTTACACAACAGGAAATATTATGGACTTTTTTACGTTATTTTCGCCAGATGGGGCCATGCTGGAAACAAACGTGGTATGTATCGTTATCGCGTTGATGTTTCTTTATACCTTTGTGGGGATATGCGCGGGATTTGGTGGCGGTTTAACCACCATGCCACTCGTCACGTTAATGCTCCCCGTAAAAATGGCAACACCACTTTCGGTAATTGTCGGCACCGCAACCGCCTTGTACGCCACCTGGCTATCACGCAAAGAAACGGATTGGCGCTCGGCAATGGTGCTGATTATTTTCTCATTTTTGGGAATACCCGTCGGTTTATATGCGCTGTCATATTTACCCGACCATTTTATGAAAGTGGGCTTAGGTGGATTTCTTATCCTCTACTCCTTTTACAGCATGTTTATTCCTCGCTTGCCGATTTATGACCGTAACTGGATCGCCGCACCTATCGGCGCAGTAGCTGGCGCATTAGGCGCGGCGTTTTCAACCAACGGGCCGCCGATGGTTATCTACGGGATGCTGCGTAACTTAGGTCCGGCGGCATTTCGCGGCACACTGAACGCCTTCTTCACCGCAAACAACATCGCGGTGATCGGCGGGCTGGCGACCAGCGGAATTTTGACTGTTTCTATCTTTAAACTGGTGCTGTTTTGTATTCCCACCATGATCCTCGGTTCACTGATTGGACAATATGTGCATAAACGCATTTCGGTCAAAGTGTTTCGTGTGATGGTCTTTTTATTGTTGATTGCCTCCGGTTCTATGTTGATAAAAGGTGCGTTGGGAATTCCCGCCGCTGCCGCACTTCTGCCTCCGTTTACCTTGTTAGTTATACTGCAACTGGCATTTGGTAAAAAAGTGGCGGCAATCCGCCGAGCTGAAGAAAGTAAATAATCAGTTGCGCGGGTTTTAATTTATACCCGCACACATTCTTTGATTAATGAAACCTGTAATAACAGGATGGCATGAAATATTAGTTTTATACTCTATGGAGATTATTTATGGATACGCCACGCCCACAGTTATTAGATTTTCAATTTCATCAGAATAACGACAGTTTTACTCTACGTTTTCAAGACCGTCTTATTTTAATCCATAGCAAAGATAATCCTTGCTTATCGATTGGCTCAGGTATAGCGGATATCGATATGTTCCGCGGTAATTTCAGCATTAAAGATAAATTGCAGGAGAAGATTGCGCTCACCGACGCCATCGTCAGCCAGTCACCGGATGGCTGGTTAATCCATTTCAGCCGTGGTTCTGACATTAGCGCCACGCTGCGTATCTCTGCCGACGATCAGGGCCGTTTATTGCTGGAACTACAAAACGACAACCATCACCATAACCGCATCTGGCTGCGTCTCGCCGCACAACCAGAGGACCATATCTATGGCTGCGGCGAACAATTCTCCTACTTTGATCTGCGCGGCAAACCGTTCCCGCTATGGACCAGTGAACAAGGCGTTGGTCGCAACAAACAAACCTATGTCACCTGGCAGGCCGACTGCAAAGAGAACGCGGGCGGCGACTATTACTGGACCTTTTTCCCGCAGCCAACCTTTGTCAGCACGCAGAAGTATTACTGCCATGTCGATAACAGCTGCTATATGAACTTCGACTTTAGTGCCCCGGAATACCATGAACTGGCGCTGTGGGAAGACAAAGCAACGCTGCGTTTTGAATGTGCTGATACATACATCTCCCTGCTGGAAAAATTAACCGCACTGCTGGGACGTCAGCCAGAACTGCCCGACTGGATTTATGACGGGGTAACGCTCGGCATTCAGGGCGGGACAGATGTATGCCAGAAGAAACTGGATACCATGCGTAACGCGGGTGTGAAGGTCAACGGCATCTGGGCGCAGGACTGGTCCGGGATCCGTATGACCTCGTTTGGCAAACGTGTGATGTGGAACTGGAAGTGGAACAGTGAAAACTACCCACAGTTAGATTCCCGCATCAAGCAATGGAAAGAAGAAGGCGTGCAGTTCCTCGCCTACATCAACCCGTATGTTGCCAGCGATAAGGACCTCTGCGCCGAGGCGGCTTCACACGGCTATCTGGCAAAAGATGCCTCTGGCGGTGACTATCTGGTGGAGTTTGGTGAGTTTTATGGCGGCGTTGTCGATTTGACCAATCCTGAAGCCTATTCCTGGTTCAAAGAAGTCATCAAGAAAAACATGATCGAATTGGGCTGCGGCGGCTGGATGGCAGATTTTGGCGAATACTTGCCGACCGATACGTATCTGCACAACGGCGTCAGTGCCGAGATAATGCATAACGCCTGGCCCGCGCTGTGGGCGAAGTGTAACTACGAAGCCCTTGAAGAAACAGGCAAGCTCGGCGAGCTCCTCTTCTTTATGCGTGCCGGTTCTACCGGTAGCCAGAAATATTCCACCATGATGTGGGCGGGCGACCAGAACGTCGACTGGAGTCTGGACGATGGCCTGGCGTCGGTTGTTCCAGCGGCGCTCTCGCTGGCGATGACCGGGCATGGCCTGCATCACAGTGACATTGGCGGTTACACCACCCTGTTTGAGATGAAGCGCAGCAAAGAGCTGCTGCTGCGCTGGTGCGATTTCAGCGCCTTCACGCCGATGATGCGCACCCACGAAGGTAACCGTCCTGGCGACAACTGGCAGTTTGACGGCGACGCGGAAACCATCGCCCATTTTGCCCGTATGACCACCGTCTTCACCACCCTGAAACCTTACCTCAAAGACGCCGTCGCACAGAACGCGAAGTCCGGCCTGCCGGTTATGCGCCCGCTGTTCCTGCACTACGAAGACGATACACACACCTACACCCTGAAATATCAGTACCTGTTAGGCCGCGACATTCTGGTCGCTCCGGTGCATGAACAAGGCCGTAGCGACTGGACGCTCTATCTGCCGGAGGATAACTGGGTACATGCCTGGACGGGAGAAACCTTCCACGGTGGAGAAGTCACCGTTGAAGCGCCCATCGGTAAACCGCCGGTCTTTTATCGCGCCGACAGCGAATGGGCTGCACTGTTCGCCTCGTTAAAAAGCATCTAATCACGTCCGCCCGTGGGGAAACTCACGGGCACAGGGAGAACAACGATGAGTCACATCACAACGGAAGATCCGGCTACTTTACGCCTGCCCTTTAAAGAGAAACTCTCTTACGGTATCGGCGATCTGGCCTCTAACATCCTGCTGGATATCGGCACGCTTTATCTTTTGAAGTTTTATACCGACGTTCTGGGGCTGCCTGGTACCTATGGCGGCATTATCTTTTTGATTTCGAAGTTCTTTACTGCGTTTACCGATATGGGTACCGGCATCATGCTCGATTCCCGACGCAAGATCGGTCCAAAAGGTAAGTTCCGTCCTTTTATTCTGTATGCGTCATTCCCGGTCACCTTACTGGCGATCGCCAACTTTGTCGGCACACCGTTTGATGTCACCGGTAAAACGGTGATGGCCACTATCCTGTTTATGCTCTACGGGCTGTTTTTCAGCATGATGAACTGCTCTTATGGCGCAATGGTCCCCGCTATTACCAAAAACCCCAACGAACGCGCATCACTGGCGGCATGGCGTCAGGGTGGCGCTACATTGGGCCTGCTGCTTTGTACGGTGGGATTCGTGCCGGTTATGAATCTTATCGAGGGTAATCAGCAACTTGGCTATATCTTCGCCGCCACGCTGTTTTCACTGTTCGGCCTGCTGTTTATGTGGATCTGCTATTCGGGCGTGAAAGAGCGTTATGTCGAAACGCAACCTGCAAATCCGGCGCAAAAGCCAGGCCTGCTGCAATCTTTCCGTGCGATTGCCGGTAACCGCCCGCTGTTCATTTTGTGCATTGCTAACCTCTGTACCTTAGGGGCATTTAACGTCAAGCTCGCCATTCAGGTCTATTACACCCAGTACGTACTTAACGATCCCATCCTGTTGTCGTATATGGGATTTTTCAGCATGGGCTGTATTTTCATCGGCGTGTTCCTGATGCCTGGTGCAGTCAGACGTTTTGGTAAGAAGAAAGTCTATATCGGCGGTCTGCTGATTTGGGTGCTGGGCGATCTGCTCAACTATTTCTTCGGCGGCGGCTCGGTCAGCTTTGTGGCGTTCTCCTGCCTGGCGTTCTTCGGCTCAGCGTTTGTTAACAGCCTGAACTGGGCGCTGGTTTCTGACACCGTCGAGTACGGCGAGTGGCGCACCGGCGTTCGTTCGGAAGGAACGGTCTACACCGGCTTCACCTTCTTTCGCAAAGTGTCTCAGGCGCTGGCAGGTTTCTTCCCAGGCTGGATGCTGACGCAAATCGGCTATGTGCCAAACGTGGCGCAGGCTGACCATACCATCGAAGGTTTACGCCAGCTGATCTTCATCTACCCAAGCGCACTGGCGGTAGTCACCATTGTGGCGATGGGTTGCTTCTACAGTCTGAACGAGAAAATGTACGTCCGCATTGTTGAAGAAATAGAAGCCCGTAAACGCACGGCATAAATAATAAACAACGCCCTGCGGGGCGTTATAAGGAGTGATTATGTCTGACCATAATCCACTGACATTAAAACTGAATCTGCGGGAAAAAATCGCTTATGGCATGGGCGACGTCGGTTCGAATTTAATGCTTAGCATCGGCACTCTGTATCTCCTCAAATTTTATACCGATGAATTAGGGATGCCTGCTTACTATGGCGGGATTATCTTTCTGGTGGCGAAATTCTTTACCGCGTTTACCGATATGCTCACCGGATTTTTACTCGACTCGCGGAAAAATATTGGGCCTAAAGGCAAATTTCGTCCCTTTATTTTATATGCAGCGGTTCCGGCGGCGTTAATTGCAACGCTCCAGTTTATCGCCACCACCTTTAGTTTGCCGGTTAAAACGACGATTGCCACCGCGCTGTTTATGATGTTTGGACTTTCATACAGTCTGATGAACTGCTCGTATGGCGCGATGATCCCGGCCATTACCAAAAACCCCAATGAGCGCGCGCAGCTCGCAGCTTATCGACAAGGAGGAGCCACCATAGGGCTATTGATTTGTACCGTGGCGTTTATTCCGTTGCAGTCGCTATTTTCTGACCCCACCGTCGGTTACGCCTGCGCGGCACTGATGTTCTCCATTGGCGGCTTTATTTTTATGATGCTGTGCTACAGAGGCGTCAAAGAGCATTATGTGGACACGACGCCAACCGGACATAAAGCCAGTATTCTCAAATCTTTTTGCGCGATATTTCGTAATCCGCCATTGCTGGTTTTATGCATTGCTAACCTGTGTACCCTGGCGGCATTTAATATCAAACTGGCAATTCAGGTCTATTACACCCAGTATGTGCTGAATGATATTAATTTATTGTCGTGGATGGGATTCTTCAGTATGGGATGCATCCTCATCGGCGTATTGCTGGTGCCATTAACTGTAAAATGTTTTGGTAAAAAACAGGTTTATTTAGCTGGCATGGTGCTGTGGGCGGTGGGGGATATCCTGAATTATTTCTGGGGCAGTAACTCTTTCACTTTCGTCATGTTCTCTTGTGTCGCCTTTTTTGGTACGGCCTTTGTAAACAGCCTGAACTGGGCGCTGGTACCGGATACCGTAGATTATGGTGAATGGAAAACAGGTATACGTGCCGAAGGTTCTGTTTATACCGGTTATACCTTCTTTCGTAAAATTTCAGCCGCACTTGCTGGCTTCTTGCCAGGCATTATGCTGACGCAAATCGGTTATGTTCCCAACATCGCGCAAAGCGATGCAACATTACAGGGTTTGCGTCAGCTCATTTTTATTTGGCCTTGTGCGCTGGCGATAATTGCTGCATTGACGATGGGATTCTTTTACACGCTCAATGAAAAACGTTTTGCGATGATTATTGAGGAAGTTAACCAACGCAAAAATAAAGAAATTAAGACAGAAGAAAAAACGGCTTCCGTAACGTTATAAAAACAATAGCCGCTATGACCATCTACAGGGATGGCGGCCTTCCTACATATAAAAAATGGATTTAATATGAAAAAGTTAAATGCAATAATTTTATTATCCTCTCTGACTTCCGCATCGGTATTCGCAGGCGCATACGTCGAAAACAGGGAGGCATATAATCTCGCCTCCGATCAGGGCGAGGTTATGCTACGTGTGGGTTATAACTTCGATATGGGCGCGGGTATCATGTTAACCAATACCTACAACTTTCAGCGAGAAGATGAACTAAAACATGGATATAACGAAATCGAAGGTTGGTATCCTTTATTTAAACCAACCGATAAATTAACCATCCAGCCCGGTGGCTTAATTAATGATAAGAGCGCCGGTTCCGGTGGTGCTGTTTATCTGGATGTTAACTACAAATTTGCCCCGTGGTTTAACCTGACGGTACGCAACCGTTTTAACCATAATAACTACAGTTCAACAGATTTGAACGGGGAGCTGGATAATAATGACACCTATGAAATTGGTACCTACTGGAATTTTAAAATCACCGAGAAATTCTCCTATACATTTGAGCCACATTATTTTATACGCGTAAATGACTTTAATAGCAGCAATGGAAAAGATCATCACTGGGAAATCACTAATACCTTCCGTTACCGTATTAATGAACACTGGCTCCCTTATTTCGAATTACGCTGGTTAGACCGCAACGTCGAGCCGTACCACCGCGAGCAAAACCAGATTCGTATCGGAACGAAGTATTTCTTCTGATGTAAAAATGTAAAAAGCCGCTTAGCATGAACTGTCCAACTTTAGGGGGGCAGTCCAAAAATTTGAGCGGCTTTTTACCCAAACATTCACAATATAAATAACTTCACATAATTATATAATTGTACTGATTATAAAATATTCCTCATCCTCTCTATCAAAGCCATTGACTACCCGGTAAGATCTTTTCCACTGCAACACCCACAAGGAATGAGAAAATGGAAAAGAAATTTTTTATGGATTGGGATGAGGATGATGAAACCCAGCAAGAAGAATTTATCAATAATATTTTAGCCGATGAAGACCTGCCCAACATTCGCTCTCTGATTATTGGCAGTTGGGGTGAATGCTGGGATGAGGGAAGTAGCCAACCGATAATCGACATGTTTGCTGAACATGCGGAACGCTTTGCTCATCTTGAGTCCCTGTTTATCGGCGATATGGAAAGCGAAGAGTGTGAGATTTCATGGATCCAACAAGGCGATTATTCCCGTCTGTATGCTGCGCTGCCGAACCTGAAAAAGTTGACGATTAAAGGTACTCAGGGCCTGGAACTGGGAGAAATCGCTCACGACAAACTGGAGCATCTGGAAATCATCTCTGGCGGTACGCCATGTGGCGTGTTCGCGTCATTGCAAAACTCTCAGCTGCCTGCGTTAAAAACACTTATCGTTTATATTGGCGTTGAGGATTATGGTTTTGATGCATCGATGGATATCGTGATGAATCTGGCGTCGAAATCTCTCTTCCCGAGCCTGACACATCTTGGCCTGGTTAACAGTAAAGCACAGAACGAAATCGCCCGCCGCGTACTGGAGAGCGATATTCTTCCACAACTGGAAGTGCTGGAACTCTCTTGGGGTACACTCACCGACGAAGGTGCAGAGCATCTTCTCAAACATGCCGATCGCCTTAGCCATCTGAAACTGCTGGATTTGCAGCATCATTACCTGACAGAAAAAATGCAGGAAAAATTGCAGAAAACGCTACCGATCGAAGTGGATGCCTCATACAGAAATAAACCGCGTACTTATAGTGATAGAGTTTATATGACTCCCATGTTTACCGAATAAACTGCCTATAACAGGAGATGGTAACATCTCCTGTTATTTATCACAGAAAAGGAATTCTTCGTGATTACGTTAATTGGTCATCCTGAAAGCAAACGCACATTTTATTTTTGCCAGGCAGCGTCACGCTTACAGGAACCTATCAACGTGGTAAGCTATGATCAAGCGCTTACCCTGCCCTTAAATAAAGGCATGGTAAAAATTGATCCCCCCTTACATCAGGAAACAGATATTCGCTTAATTAATACAGTTAGCCAAAACTATATTAGTTTTTTACAAAAAATGGCTACCAGAAGGGAAATCCATTTTATTAACTCACCAAAAGGTATTATTCATCTTCTGGATAAACGCCATTGTAAACACCGATTAATCGAGCACGCGATCCCGACACCGCCAATATTCGCGGATGATGTCCGTAGCTACGATCAACTGATCGCCTGTATGTACAGCGAAAAGGTTTATCGCGTGTTTATTAAGCCGAATCTCGGATCAGGGGCCGCCGGGATGCTGGCTTTAAATTTACATCCCGGTGATAACCGTCAGGTGCTTTATTGCGCCATCCAGGTTGCAGGTAACAGACTGATGAACAGTAAACACATTATCCGCTATGAAAACAGCGATGATATTACGTTGATTGTGAATACTATTTTGCAACAAGACAATATTATCGAACGCTGGCTGGCAAAAGCCAGGGTGGGCAATAAAAGCTACGATTTACGCATAGTGTACGTTAATGGCGAAATCGTCTGGCGGGTTGTCAGAACATCATCACAGCCGATCACCAATTTGCATTTACAAAATGAAGCTATCCGTTTTGCCGATCTTAATTTATCCGCAGAAAAAGTAGCTGAAATTGATACGCTTTGTCTCAACGCCATGAACCTCTATCCGGACGTACACATTGCCGGGCTTGACGTATTACTCACGCAAAATTTAACACCCTATATTATCGAAATTAACGGCCAGGGCGATCTTATTTATCAGGACACCTGCGAACAAAACAAAATTTATCAACGCCAGATTCAGGTAATGAGAGAACACCATGTATAACGTAACAGACGAAGTACCGGAAAATACCCGCACGGCAATCCATTCCTGCGATGGCGAAATCAATTTAAATGATTTGATTGTCAGGGGAGCCAATGTCTTGTTTGTGGTGCTTGACTCCCTGCGTTTTGATATTGCGTTTCAGGAACAAGAGGCGGGCAATACGCCGAACATTAACCGCTATGGTCGCTGGATAAAGTGCGAAGCCGCTGGCAATTTTACCTGGCCTTCGCATCATTCGATGTTTTCTGGTTTTATGCCTAAGCCGCTGGAAGCCGCACCGGGCCATTCAATGCTCTTTTTTCCCAAAGATATTGGTTTAGGGCGTTTAGGGCCAAAAAATGCGTTCGCATTCAGCGAAGAGACGTGGATTAAGGGGCTGGAAAACAAAGGTTACCGCACTATCTGCGTGGGTGGCGTCTCCTTTTTTAATAACCGTTCAGGGATGGGGAAAGTGTTCCCGGCGATGTTTAAAGAGAGTTACTGGTATCCTAATTTCTCCTGCACGGTGAAAGAGAGCATGGATAATCAGCTCACCTTAATTAATAAAAAGGTGAACGCTGAACAGCCGCTGATGATGTATATCAATATCGACACCATTCATTATCCGAATCATTTTTATATTGAAAATGCCAAGCCTGGCGATACGGTAGAAACTCACGCCGCTGCCCTGCATTATATTGATGCGAGAATCGAAAAACTTTTCGACACCTTCCGGCAAACCGGAAGAGAGACGTTAGTTATTCTCTGTTCCGATCATGGCACTTGCTACGGGGAAGACGGAAAATATTTCCACAGTTTTAACCATCCGATTGTGAATACCGTACCCTATTTTCACTTTGTGTTAAATGGCAAAACCGATGAATAATGAATCGATTTATCAGCAATATATGTACAGTTACCCGCATAAGACCGCTTATCGGGAATTAAACAATATTGCTTTTGCGGATGTGAAGTCGCGTATTTACGAGCATAAAACACATCTCTATATTCATATGCCCTTTTGCCAGAGCCGCTGCGGGTTTTGTAATCTCTTTACCTGCACGGGGGCAGACAATGCCTTTATCGACAACTACATAGAAGCAATTATTATCCAGGCCCGGCAAATGCAACTTGCGCCTGTAGACTGGGCCAGTTTTACCATTGGCGGCGGTACGCCATTGCTGCTTAATGTCGGGCAGCTGTGGCGGTTGTTTTGCGGGGTGTTTGATGAATTACAGGTCGATACGCAGATTTTTAAGGCAATTGAAACATCGCCTTCCGATACCACCGCCGAAAAGGTCGCGTTATTGCGCCAGCTTGCGGTAAGCCGCGTCAGTATTGGTGTTCAGAGTTTTAACGATCTGGAACTTGCCACATTACACCGCCGCCATAGCGCGGTAAATGCCCATCGGGCGCTGGGGCTACTGCGCAGGGGTAATTTCCCGATAATCAATATTGATATTATTTACGGTATTCCTGGTCAAACAGCCGCAAGTTTAATGGCGTCGCTTAATCAGGCATTAGATTATCAGCCTGACGAACTTTTTTTATACCCGCTGTATAACATGCCGCGCCAGCCGGATATGTATAGCCTCTATATTGAAGCCCGCGATCGCTTATTGCATGAAGGTTATACGCAAACGTCAATGCGCCGTTTTGTGCGGGTAAATAATGATTCGGCGGCTGAAAGTTGTGGCTTTGAAAATTCGCTGGCGCTTGGCGCGGGCGGGCGCAGTTATCTTGGCAATTTACATTACTGCACGCCGTGGTCGCAAAACCAGCCCGCATCGCGGCAAATTGTCACGGATTTTATCGCCCGGCCAGATAAGACCCAGATTCACCACGGCTATGTTCTTTCACAAGCAGAAATGAAGCGGCGTTTTATTATCAAGAATCTCTTTTTCTATAAAGGGCTTTCATTAAATGATTATCAGCGCCAGTTCTCTTCACAGGTATTAAGCGATTTTCCCCTGCTGGGCGATTTTATCAAACAAGATTATTGCCACCAGCACGATAATCGCATTCTGCTCACCGCGCAGGGTTTAGCGCTTTCGGACCAGCTTGGCCCGCTGTTTATTTCCCCGGAAGTTCGCAGGCTGGAGACGCATAAACGATGACGCTCAAGCAGATCCAGACGCTGATTTATCGCGGCGAGATAAAGTCGTGTAATTATCGCTGTGGTTATTGCCCTTTTCATAAACAAGACCGCAATGATAAGCAGCAGGATGAAGCGGCATTATGGCGCATGGTTGAGCATTTACCGGCGCTGGGTTCACCATTAAATGTGTTGATTACGCCCTACGGCGAAGCATTGCGTTATCGTTATTATATGGCGGCGATGGCGGAAATCAGCCGTTATTCCCATGTCCAGGCAGTGGGTATTCAGACCAACGCCTCTTTTAATTTATCCACCTTAGTCGCGACTTTTCAGCACTCTCAGGGCGATTTAGCAAAGCTGCGGCTGTGGTGTTCGTTTCATCCTTCCCAGGTCAGTAAAGAAGTTTTCCTTAAACAGTTACTGGCAATTAAGGACACGGGGATTACCTGTTCTGTGGGGGCCGTCGCCAGCGTAGCCGACTATGACGAATTACAGTGGTTACGCGCGCATCTTCCTCCCGATATCTATTTCTGGCTAAACGCCAATGAGCGCGATAAAAGGCCCACCAGCGACGAAAGAAATAGCCAGTTTCAGTTGCTGGACCCGCTTTATCATC
This sequence comes from Escherichia sp. HH26CH, assembly GCF_009820205.1. NCBI lineage: Bacteria > Pseudomonadati > Pseudomonadota > Gammaproteobacteria > Enterobacterales > Enterobacteriaceae > Escherichia > Escherichia sp. HH26CH. The sequence goes on along the minus strand of NZ_VNXM01000044.1, from coordinate 20,393 downwards.
TGGAAACCAGCCTCTGGCCTGCGAATGTCGAGTTTTGTATCGGCGGCAAAAAGAGCGTGTTTATGAATGCTGATGGCGATCTCTTCGCCTGTAATATCAGCAAAATTAAAATCGGCAATTTATATCAGCAGCAACTTTCATCTCCAGCCTGTATGGCCCGGCAGTGCCACTGTTATCTGGCTTATCATCTGCGTCAGGATATTCCGGCCCTCTCACAATTTGATGCTGAACGCTGCTTTCGGATCTTCTCGTTATGATCTGCCGGTTAATTGCGCTCGATTTAGACGGCACATTGCTGAACAGCAAGAAAATGATTTCCCCTGCGTCTGTTTCGGCACTGCAAAGCGCGCAACAGGCAGGTGTGAAGATTATCCTCGCCACCGGACGTTCGCACAGCGAAGCCCTGCCTTATTATCAGCAATTGCAGTTAACCGAGCCGATGATTTGCTGTAACGGCAGTTATCTTTATCATCCACGACAGCGGCAAATATTGCGTCCGCTGCCGCTGGATACCCAAAAGGTGGAACAGCTACGACGCTGGTTTTCACAACAAATATTGCAGCCAAATATTTATACGTACAATGATTTTGTTTTGCAGATTAGCCTGGTGCACCGCAAGGCTTCGTTATTGCGCCAGACAGAGGAATTTGCCCGGCAAGAATTATCGCTGGCCTGTAGCTGGTCCTGGCATCATCAACTGGATATTACTCAGGCGGGGTGCGATAAAGGCAAAAGTCTGCTCTGGTATGCCCAGCAGCAAAATATCGCGCTGGATGAAATTATTGCCTTTGGCGACAACGATAATGATGCGGGAATGTTGCAGATGGTTGGGAAAGGTATTGCGATGGGCAATGGCAGCGTTCTGGCAAAAGCCTGCGCTGACTGCGTTATCGGTCACAACAACACAGATGCTATTGCGGATTTTCTTGATGCACAGGGTTTCAGATGACGCCTGATGCGATGCTTGCGCATCTTATCAGGCCTACAAAAGCAAAAAACCTGCCATCGCTGGCAGGTTTTTTATGACTAAAAAACGAAATTAATCGTCTTTCGGTGCGCGGTTGGCGCGACGACGATCGTTTTCCGTCAGGTGACGTTTACGAATACGGATAGAGGTCGGAGTCACTTCTACCAGTTCGTCATCATCGATGAACTCCAGCGCTTGTTCCAGCGTCATGCGGATAGGCGGAACCAGAACAACGGCTTCGTCAGTACCGGAAGCACGCATGTTGGTCAGTTTCTTACCGGTCAGACAGTTTACAGTCAGGTCGTTAGAACGGCTGTGAATACCGATAATCTGACCTTCGTAAACTTCGGCACCGTGACCGAGGAACAGCTTACCGCGATCCTGCAGACCGAACAGCGCGAACGCTACCGCTTTACCCTGACCGTTAGAGATCAGTACGCCATTCTGACGCTGACCCACTTCACCCGGACGTACGTCGTCGTAGTGGCTGAAGGTGGAGTACAGCAGACCCGTACCAGAAGTCATGGTCATGAACTCAGAACGGAAGCCAATCAGACCACGGCTTGGGATCACGTAGTCGAGACGTACGCGGCCTTTACCGTCTGGATTCATGTTTTTCAGGTCGCCTTTACGTTCGCCCAGCGCCTGCATCACAGAACCCTGATGCTGTTCTTCAACGTCCAGCGTCACGTTTTCATACGGCTCTTGTTTACGACCGTCGATTTCACGGAAGATAACTTTCGGACGGGATACCGCCAGTTCGAAACCTTCACGACGCATGTTTTCGATCAGAACAGACAGGTGCAGTTCGCCACGACCAGATACGCGGAACGCATCGGCGTCTTCGGTTTCTTCTACACGCAGCGCAACGTTGTGTACCAGTTCTTTGTTCAGACGATCCAGAATCTGACGAGACGTTACGAACTTACCTTCTTTACCGCAGAACGGCGAGGTGTTAACGCAGAAGAACATAGAAACGGTCGGCTCATCAACGGAGAGTGCCGGCAGCGCTTCAACGTTTTGCGTGTCGCAAACGGTGTCGGAAATGTTCAGTTCGCCCAGGCCCGTGATCGCCACGATATCGCCAGCTTCCGCCAGATCGGTTTCGATACGTTCCAGACCGAGGTGGCCCAGCACTTTACCGACTTTCGCGTTGCGGGTTTTGCCTTCGCTATCGATGATAGTAACTTGCTGGTTCGGCTTCACTTTACCGCGCTTGATGCGGCCAATGCCGATAACGCCAACATAGCTGTTGTAATCGAGCTGAGAAATCTGCATCTGGAACGGACCGTCAAGGTCAACGTCCGGCGCAGGAACGTGGTCAACAATTGCCTGATACAGCGGGGTCATGTCTTCCGCCATATCTTCGTGGTCAAGACCCGCGATACCGTTCAGCGCAGAAGCGTAAACGATCGGGAAGTCCAGCTGCTCGTCGGTCGCGTCGAGGTTAACGAACAGATCGAATACCTGATCCACAACCCAATCAGGACGCGCGCCAGGGCGGTCAACTTTGTTGATAACAACAATCGGCTTCAGGCCGTAAGCAAACGCTTTTTTGGTTACGAAGCGCGTTTGCGGCATCGGGCCGTCAAATGCGTCAACCACCAGCAGCACTGAGTCTACCATGGACATTACACGTTCAACTTCACCACCGAAGTCGGCGTGCCCCGGGGTATCAACGATGTTGATACGGTAATCATTCCATTTGATAGCGGTGTTTTTCGCGAGGATGGTAATCCCACGCTCTTTCTCCAAATCGTTGGAGTCCATCACGCGCTCTTGGGTTTCGGCACGAGAGTCGAACGTACCAGATTGTTGGAGCAGCTTGTCTACCAGGGTGGTTTTACCATGGTCTACGTGCGCGATGATGGCGATATTACGCAATTTTTCGATCACAACTTTGCCTCAGGCATTAGAAATAGCGCGTTATTGTACACGGATTAATCGCACTACAAAACAGGATCACAAACATCCTCCGCAAACAAGTATTGCAGAGTCCCTTTGTGATCGCTTTCACGGAGCATAAAAAGGGTTATCCAAAGGTCATTGCACCAATATGGTGCTTAATGTTTCCATTGAAGCACTATATTGGTGCAACATTAACATCGTGGTGCAGCCCTTTTGCACGATGGTGCGCATGATAACGCCTTTTAGGGGCAATTTAAAAGTTGGCACAGATTTCGCTTTATCTTTTTTACGGCGACACGGCCAAAATAATTGCAGATTTCGTTACCACGACGACCATGACCAATCCAGGAGAGTTAAAGTATGTCCGCTGAACACGTACTGACGATGCTGAACGAGCACGAAGTGAAGTTTGTTGATTTGCGCTTCACCGACACCAAAGGTAAAGAACAGCACGTCACTATCCCTGCTCATCAGGTGAATGCTGAATTCTTCGAAGAAGGCAAAATGTTTGACGGCTCCTCGATTGGCGGCTGGAAAGGCATTAACGAATCCGACATGGTGCTGATGCCAGACGCATCCACCGCAGTGATTGACCCGTTCTTCGCGGACTCTACCCTGATTATCCGTTGCGATATCCTTGAACCAGGCACCCTGCAAGGCTATGACCGTGACCCGCGTTCCATCGCGAAGCGCGCTGAAGATTACCTGCGTTCTACTGGCATTGCCGACACCGTACTGTTCGGGCCAGAACCTGAATTCTTCCTGTTCGATGACATCCGTTTCGGCGCGTCTATCTCCGGTTCTCATGTTGCCATCGACGATATCGAAGGTGCATGGAACTCCTCCACCAAATATGAAGGTGGTAACAAAGGTCACCGTCCGGCAGTGAAAGGCGGTTACTTCCCGGTTCCGCCGGTAGACTCTGCGCAGGATATCCGTTCTGAAATGTGTCTGGTGATGGAACAGATGGGTCTGGTGGTTGAAGCCCATCACCACGAAGTAGCGACTGCTGGTCAGAACGAAGTGGCTACCCGCTTCAATACCATGACCAAAAAAGCTGACGAAATTCAGATCTACAAATATGTTGTGCACAACGTAGCGCACCGCTTCGGTAAAACCGCGACCTTTATGCCAAAACCGATGTTCGGTGATAACGGCTCCGGTATGCACTGCCACATGTCACTGTCTAAAAACGGCGTCAACCTGTTCGCTGGCGACAAATATGCAGGTCTGTCTGAGCAGGCGTTGTACTACATTGGCGGCGTAATCAAACACGCTAAAGCAATTAACGCCCTGGCAAACCCGACCACCAACTCTTACAAGCGTCTGGTCCCGGGCTACGAAGCACCGGTAATGCTGGCTTACTCTGCACGCAACCGTTCTGCGTCTATCCGTATTCCAGTGGTTTCTTCTCCGAAAGCACGTCGTATCGAAGTCCGTTTCCCGGACCCAGCGGCTAACCCGTACCTGTGCTTTGCTGCCCTGCTGATGGCCGGTCTTGATGGTATCAAGAACAAGATCCACCCAGGCGAAGCCATGGACAAAAACCTGTATGACCTGCCGCCAGAAGAAGCGAAAGAGATCCCACAGGTTGCAGGCTCTCTGGAAGAAGCACTGAACGAACTGGATCTGGACCGCGAGTTCCTGAAAGCCGGTGGCGTGTTCACTGACGAAGCCATTGATGCGTACATCGCTCTGCGTCGCGAAGAAAATGACCGCGTGCGTATGACTCCGCATCCGGTAGAGTTTGAGCTGTACTACAGCGTCTAATAGTTGAAGTTGTACTACCCGGTGCAAAGAAGGCCGGGATTTAGTTGCCGTGGAAACTTTCAGCCCATCTCTGCATGGGCTTTTTTCTCCGTAACTTCTTTGATGCTTCGCGCTTTTTATCCGTAAAAAGCTATAATGCACTAAAATGGTGCAACCTGTTCAGGAGACTGCTTTATGGCAACAGGCACGCAGCCCGATGCTGGGCAGATCCTCAACTCGCTGATTAACAGTATTTTGTTAATCGATGACAACCTGGCGATCCATTACGCCAACCCCGCCGCGCAACAACTGCTCGCCCAAAGCTCCCGCAAATTGTTTGGTACGCCGTTACCGGAACTGTTGAGCTACTTCTCATTAAATATCGAGCTGATGCAAGAAAGTCTGGAGGCGGGGCAAGGTTTTACCGATAACGAAGTGACGCTGGTCATCGACGGGCGCTCGCATATCCTTTCTGTGACGGCCCAGCGTATGCCGGACGGCATGATCCTGCTGGAGATGGCACCGATGGATAACCAGCGCCGATTAAGTCAGGAACAGCTACAGCACGCCCAGCAGGTTGCTGCCCGTGATTTAGTGCGCGGCCTGGCGCATGAGATTAAAAATCCGCTTGGCGGTTTACGTGGTGCAGCGCAGCTGCTCAGCAAAGCATTACCTGACCCGTCACTGCTGGAATATACCAAAGTGATTATTGAACAGGCGGATCGGCTGCGAAATCTGGTCGACCGTCTGTTGGGGCCGCAACTGCCCGGTACGCGCGTTACCGAAAGTATTCACAAAGTGGCTGAACGCGTGGTGACGCTGGTGTCGATGGAACTGCCGGACAACGTGCGGTTGATTCGTGATTACGACCCCAGCCTGCCGGAACTGGCGCACGATCCGGATCAAATTGAACAGGTATTGCTGAATATTGTGCGCAATGCGCTACAGGCGCTGGGGCCGGAAGGTGGTGAAATCATTCTGCGTACCCGCACCGCGTTTCAACTGACCTTACACGGCGAGCGCTATCGGCTGGCGGCGCGGATTGATGTGGAAGATAACGGGCCAGGCATTCCGCCTCATTTGCAGGATACGCTGTTTTACCCGATGGTCAGCGGCCGCGAAGGTGGCACCGGGCTTGGCTTATCCATCGCCCGTAATTTGATTGATCAGCATTCAGGCAAAATTGAATTTACCAGTTGGCCAGGTCATACCGAGTTCTCGGTTTACCTGCCTATCAGGAAATAAAGGTGACGTTTATGCAACGAGGGATAGTCTGGGTAGTCGATGACGATAGTTCCATCCGTTGGGTGCTTGAACGTGCGCTCGCTGGAGCAGGTTTAACCTGTACGACGTTTGAGAACGGCGCGGAAGTGCTGGAGGCGCTGGCGAGCAAAACACCGGATGTACTGCTGTCGGATATCCGTATGCCGGGAATGGACGGGCTGGCGCTGCTCAAGCAGATTAAACAGCGCCATCCGATGCTTCCGGTCATCATTATGACCGCACATTCCGATCTGGATGCTGCCGTCAGCGCCTATCAACAAGGGGCGTTTGATTATCTGCCCAAACCATTTGATATCGACGAAGCCGTGGCGCTGGTTGAGCGCGCCATCAGCCATTATCAGGAACAGCAGCAACCGCGTAATGTTCAGCTTAACGGCCCGACGACCGATATCATCGGCGAAGCGCCAGCCATGCAGGACGTGTTCCGGATTATCGGTCGGCTTTCACGTTCTTCTATTAGCGTGCTGATTAACGGCGAATCCGGCACCGGTAAAGAACTGGTCGCTCATGCCCTGCATCGCCACAGTCCTCGAGCCAAAGCGCCGTTTATCGCGCTGAATATGGCGGCTATCCCGAAGGATTTGATCGAATCAGAACTGTTCGGTCACGAGAAAGGCGCGTTTACCGGCGCGAATACTATTCGTCAGGGGCGTTTTGAACAGGCCGATGGCGGCACGTTATTCCTCGATGAAATTGGCGATATGCCGCTGGATGTGCAGACGCGTTTGCTGCGCGTACTGGCAGATGGTCAGTTTTATCGCGTTGGCGGCTATGCGCCGGTGAAAGTAGATGTGCGGATTATCGCTGCGACCCATCAGAATCTCGAACAGCGGGTACAGGAAGGCAAGTTCCGTGAGGATTTGTTCCACCGCCTGAACGTTATCCGCGTTCATCTGCCGCCATTGCGCGAGCGTCGGGAAGATATTCCCCGTCTGGCACGCCATTTTTTACAGGTTGCCGCGCGAGAGCTGGGCGTAGAAGCGAAGTTGCTGCATCCGGAAACCGAAGCCGCGCTGACGCGTCTGGCATGGCCGGGTAACGTACGCCAGCTGGAAAACACCTGTCGCTGGCTAACGGTGATGGCCGCCGGGCAGGAAGTGTTGATTCAGGATTTGCCTGGCGAACTGTTTGAATCAACGGTTGCGGAGAGTACTTCGCATATGCAACCGGACAGTTGGGCAACGCTGTTAGCGCAGTGGGCAGACAGAGCGCTGCGTTCCGGTCATCAAAATTTGCTTTCCGAAGCGCAGCCTGAGCTTGAGCGGACGTTACTGACGACCGCGTTGCGACATACGCAGGGGCATAAACAGGAAGCTGCGCGGCTACTTGGCTGGGGGCGTAACACCCTGACGCGGAAGTTAAAAGAGCTGGGGATGGAGTGATTCACAGCTTGTGTGTAAAGATTGATTATTGAGCGCAAATTGCTTGTATTTTGCTCTTTACTGTTCCGATAAGTTCAGTATGATCTTGCCCGGAAAACGGGGAGAGTCATTATGCTGGAATCAATAATTAATCTGGTATCGAGTGGCGCAGTTAACAGCCACACACCGCAAACTGCCGTTGCTGCCGTGCTGTGTGCTGCGATGATTGGGCTGTTTAGCTGAAGCTCGTTGTTTATGCCGGATGCGGAGAAAGTCGTAGGCCTGATAAGACGCGACCAGCGTCGCATCAGGCATCATGCTCAGATGCCGGATGCAGCGTAAACGCCTTATCCGGCCTACAAAAGCAATAATTTCAACAGGTTTTCTTAACCAGCGCATCAGGCAATCTTGTTCTCAGCACATTGATGGCGCTTTCGTTTTCTACTTTGTAAACGAAGCGCCATTCACCATTCAAATCACCCGTGAGAACTGCTGCATCCGCGCTTTCTGGCGCAGATAGGTATCAAAGCACATGCAAATGTTGCGGATCAGCAGGCGACCTTTCGCCGTTACCTGAATCCCCTTCTCATCCACATCCACCAGCCCATCTTTTGCTAACGGGGCAAGCAGCTTGAGATCTTCTGCAAAGTAGTCAGCGAAGTGCAAATCCCACTGTTGCTCAATGGGGGCATAATCCAGACGGAAGTTGCAGATGAGCGACTTAATCACATCGCGACGAATACAGTCATCACGCGTTAGCGCAATACCACGCCACAGCGCATTGCCTTGTTCATCCACTTGCTGATAGTACTGCTTCAACTCTTTCTGATTCTGCGCGTAGCAGTCGCCAATCATGCTGATGGCGGAAACGCCCATCCCCAGCAGATCGGTATCGCCCTGAGTGGTGTAGCCCTGGAAGTTACGATGCAGCACGCCTTCACGCTGGGCCACCGCCAGCTCGTCATCCGGGCGAGCAAAGTGATCCATACCGATAAACTGATAGCCCGATTGTGTCAGGAAGGCGATGGTTTCCTGCAGGATATCGAGTTTTTGCTGTGGACTCGGCAGGTCAGCATCTTTGATTTTTCGCTGAGCAGCAAAAATGGTCGGCAGATGCGCATAGTTAAAGACGCTCAGACGATCGGGGTTCAGCTCCGCCACGCGTTTCAGGGTAAAGGCGAAACTCTCCGGCGTCTGTTTCGGCAGGCCGTAAATCAGGTCGATGTTGGTGGAGGTAAAGCCAATCTCACGCGCATGGTTAAGCAGTGCAAAGATGAACTCTTCATCCTGCTCGCGGTTAACCAGACGTTGCACTTCTTTGTTGAAGTCCTGCACGCCCATGCTCAGGCGATTAAAGCCTTCGGCGCGTAAATGATCGAGTACATCCAGTTCGATTTCCCGCGGATCGACTTCGATCGAAATCTCCGCATCGGCATTGAACTGGAAGTTTTCGCGCAGCAACTTCATCAGTCGGCTGATTTGCGCTTTGTTCAGATACGTCGGCGTACCACCGCCCCAGTGCAATTGGCTGACGTGACGCCCGGCGAACAGCGGTGCACGATGGACGATTTCTTGCTCCAGCGCGTCCAGATACTGATCGGCCTTGTGCTGCTGGCGAGTAACAATCTTATTGCAACCGCAGAAGTAACAAAGCTTATGGCAGAACGGGATATGTACGTAGAGAGATAATGGACGCTCAGGATAGCGCGCCACGGCTTGTAAAAACGCCTGTTCGCCGAAGTCTTCTGAAAACTCCAGCGCGGTCGGGTACGAGGTGTATCGTGGCCCGGAATAGTTATATTTCTGGATCAGGGCCAGATCCCAGTCGATTTGCTGTACAGACATGCTCACTCCTTCCGATGGCGTCTCTGGCGGCTACGGCGTACCGGCGGATGCCCGTTTCGAGTCATCAGCCGGTTGCGCAGCCACTTTTGTCGCCGCGACAACCGCTGTAGTTTAACGAATAACCACACCAGATAACATATAACCGGAAGGGTTATCAGCAGAACGGGAAGGCCCACGGCGGCAATCCGTTAGTTGCCCCGCAGCAGACGCATCATGTCTTCTTGCTTCTCGTCTTCTTCCTCTTCTTCGTCATCGTCATAAGAGAGGCCGAGTTTCTGCATCAACTCATCAATACGATCCAGTTTGGCATCCACCCAGGATTGCTCTTCGGCGCTCAGGGTTTCGCCTGCCTCCAGACGTTCCAGCAGCGCATCCAGACGCTCATCCGTTTCCAGTAACTCCAACTCCGCCTGCGGTGAAAGCATAGGTTTCTCACTCTTCGGTTTGTGCTGTTTGGTGACTTTTTCAGTCACGCCCAATGGAATAGGGGTTTTACTGCCAATACGTGGATCTTTCGGTGCGTTCTGGCCTTTGCTGCCTGACGTGGTGTTACCGCCCGCTGCGCGGCTGCCCGGCGCATGACCACGACGTTTTTTCTGACGCTTGCGGTCACGAGCTTCCTGATCCAGCTCCTCGCGTGTTTTTCGACGCGCTTTTGCATGACCTTTGCTGCGTGAGTTTGAAGATGATGGTTTCATAATGGTTCGTCTTTTAGCCGTTTTATTCAGTATAGATTTGCGGCGGAATCTAACAGAAAGCAAGCAAAGAAAAAAGGCGACAGATTACTCTGTCGCCTTTTTTCCTGACTCATAACCCTTAACGGGTCTTACAATCCTTGCAGGCCGCCAACACACCCTGTTTTTCCATTAGCCGGAACAATCCGTGTTGATTCCATTTCCGTTTAATTACGTCTCCGGACGTTTGTCTTCCTGACAATCCTCTGTCTTCGCCTCCTGGCGCTCCTGACCCTCATCCTGAGTCATTGTTCCTGTTAGCGTCCTCGCTCTATGGGTGCTACTTTACGCCTTTGCTTTAAACAAACAATCAACCGCCATCAGTATTTGCACATTTTCAGAGTTTTATATAAAAGCAATTAACTGATTTATATAGCTTATTTGACATGCATCGCAGAATTTTCTCTGCTATTTCGCATAAAGACTATCGGCAATGTCTCACAAAGCGTATGGCTTTTACTTACAACGCTCACGCCGAAAAATCCGCCTTTTATTATGGTTCAGGTATAATCGCCGCAAAGCTTTGACTGACGGAGACGACCGCTTTGACTAATTTGAATTATCAACAGACGCATTTTGTGATGAGTGCGCCTGATATTCGCCACCTACCTTCCGATACCGGAATTGAAGTGGCTTTTGCAGGCCGTTCCAACGCAGGTAAATCCAGCGCGCTGAACACGCTGACTAACCAGAAAAGCCTGGCGCGGACCTCAAAAACCCCAGGGCGCACCCAGCTTATCAACCTGTTTGAAGTGGCTGACGGCAAGCGTCTGGTTGACCTGCCCGGCTATGGCTACGCGGAAGTCCCGGAAGAGATGAAGCGCAAATGGCAACGCGCGCTCGGCGAATACCTCGAAAAACGTCAGAGCCTGCAAGGTCTGGTGGTGCTAATGGATATTCGCCATCCGCTGAAAGATTTGGATCAGCAGATGATTGAGTGGGCGGTAGACAGTAATATCGCCGTTCTGGTGCTGCTGACCAAAGCGGACAAACTGGCAAGCGGCGCACGTAAAGCACAATTGAATATGGTGCGTGAAGCAGTGCTGGCGTTTAACGGTGATGTGCAGGTTGAAACGTTCTCTTCACTGAAGAAACAAGGCGTGGACAAGCTGCGGCAGAAACTGGATACCTGGTTTAGCGAGATGCAGCCTGTAGAAGAAACGCAGGACGGCGAATAATTTTCTTGCCTTAATGCTTGTGCCGGATGTGGCGTATCCGGCTCTGGCATAGGCCTGAGAAGCATCAGGCATTACGATCTTTTCTTTCGCCCAATAAAAAACGCCCCAGTCATTACTGACTGGGGCGGCTAAAATATTCAGCCAAATCCGATTACGTGAAGTAAAAGGTCTGAAAGATAGAACATCTTACCTCTGTACCCTACGCGACTAACTTTACTCTTTTTTGTTCAGTTCAGAAAGCATTTTTTGTAATTTTTTTTCAGTTGTTGCATAGGAATTTCTAATAGCCATCACAAAACGTGACAGCTTATGTTGCTTACTTACGAAAAAAGGGCATGTTCAGGCGAATCTTAGTGCGCCTGATCCCAGTTTTCGCCACTCCCCACTTCCACCAGCAACGGCACGTCCAGACGGGTACAGTTTTCCATCAGTTGATGAATCTGTTTCGCGACGGCATCGACATCATCTTTATGAACTTCAAATACCAGTTCATCGTGTACCTGCATAATCATACGCACACGCGGTTGCTCAGCTTGTAACCACGCATCAACGGCAATCATCGCTCGTTTGATAATGTCGGCGGCGGTTCCCTGCATTGGCGCGTTAATGGCTGCACGTTCAGCCGCTGCACGACGAGCACCATTGCTGGATTTGATATCCGGCAGATACAGACGGCGTCCGTCCAGCGTTTCAACGTAGCCCTGCTCTTTCGCCTGAGCACGGGTGCGTTCCATATACTCCAGCACGCCAGGGTAGCGTTCGAAGTAAAGGTCCATGTACTTCTGCGCTTCTTTACGTGGAATGTTCAATTGCCGCGCCAGACCGAAAGCACTCATGCCATAAATCAGACCAAAGTTGATCGCTTTCGCGCTACGGCGTTGCTCGCTGGTGACGGTTTCCAGTGGCAAACCAAACACTTCTGCCGCCGTAGCCCGGTGGATATCTTTTCCTTCCGCGAATGCGGTCAGCAAGCCTTTGTCACGCGAGAGATGCGCCATAATGCGCAGTTCAATCTGCGAGTAGTCCGCCGAGACAATCACATAATCCTCTGGCGCAATAAACGCCTGGCGGATACGACGACCTTCTTCGTTACGCACCGGAATGTTTTGCAGGTTAGGATCGGTTGACGATAAACGTCCCGTTGCGGTTACTGCCTGGTGATAAGAGGTATGTACACGCCCGGTTTTCGGGTTGATCATCAGCGGCAGCTTGTCGGTGTAGGTCGATTTCAGCTTCGCCAGACCACGATACTCCAGAATCACTTTTGGCAACGGATAGTCCAGCGCCAGTTCTTCCAGTACCTCTTCCGACGTTGACGGCGCACCACCCGGCGTTTTCTTCAGCGGTTTAATGCCCTGTTTTTCAAACAGAATGGTTTGTAACTGCTTGGTGGAAGAAAGGTTAAATTCTTCACCTGCAATTTCATGCGCTTTCTTTTCCAGCTCAGCCAGACGAAGAGTGAGCTCTTCAGAATGATTGTGCAGCACTTTCGGATCGATCTTCACACCGTTACGTTCAATGCGTGAAAGCACCGGCACCAGCGGCATTTCGATGTTCTCGAAGACGTTCAACGGCCCTTTGTGTTTTTGCAGATCCGGCCACATTTTCAGATGCAGCTGCAAGGTGACATCGGCATCTTCGGCTGCGTAACGTCCGGCCTCTTCGAGGGCAATCTGGTTAAAGGTCAGTTGATTTTTGCCTTTACCCGCAATCTCTTCAAAAGTGATGGTTTTGTGCTTCAACCAACGTTCCGCGAGGCTGTCCATATCGTGACGCCCGGCAACGCTATTGAGAATGTAGGATTCAAGCATGGTATCAAACGCAATCCCACGCAGCTCAATGCCGTAATTCGCCAGAATACCGCGATCGTATTTTAGGTTTTGCCCAACCTTCAGCGCCTTTTCATCTTCCAGCAGCGGTTTTAGCAGCTCGAGTGCACGCTCACGAGAGATTTGATCGGGCGCATCAAGATAATCATGAGCAACCGGAATATATGCCGCTACGCCTGGCTCGATAGCAAAAGAAAGCCCGACCAGGTTGGCAGAGATGTTATCGAGGCTGTCGGTTTCGGTATCAAATGCAAATACCGGCGCTTTTTCCAGCTTCGCAATCCACGCTTTCAGTGTTTCTTCATCAAGGATGGTGACGTAGTTGTCATAAGAAATCACCGTTGCCGTCACTTCTGGCGCTTCGTCTGCAACACTGGTTTCCTGCGGCTTCGCGGCTGGTTTTGCCCCTTTGGCCTGTAACCATTTGCCCGCTTCGACATCAGCAGTCCAGCGTTTGAACTCATACTTTTTGAACAGCCCCAACAACTCCTCCGCCGCCGGTTGCTGCACTTCCAGTTGTTCACAGGTCAGCTCCAGTTCAACGTCGGTTTTAATCGTCGCCAGCTGGTAAGAGAGATAAGCCACTTCTTTGTTTTGCTCGAGCTTCGCCGCCATTGTTTTCGCACCACGGAAGCTCAACCCAGCAATTTTTTCTGGCTCGGCATACAGCGTATCCAGTCCGCCAAGACCTTGTAGCAATGCTTGCGCGGTTTTTTCACCGACGCCCGGTACGCCAGGGATGTTATCAGAGGAGTCACCCATCAGCGCCAGGAAGTCGATGATCAGTTCTGGCGGCACGCCGTACTTATTCACCACCTCTTCCGGGCCGAGGATGGTATTCGTCATGGTATTGATAAGCGTAATATTTGGCGTCACCAGCTGCGCCATATCTTTATCGCCAGTGCTGATCAGCACCGGACGCCCGGCTTTTTCGGCTTCCCGCGCCAGAGTACCGATAACGTCGTCCGCTTCTACGCCAGAAACCGCCAGCAGCGGCAGTCCCATCGCTTTAACCATCGCGTGCAAGGGTTCGATTTGTGCACGCAGATCGTCCGGCATTGGCGGGCGATGTGATTTGTAATGTTCAAACAGTTCATCACGAAAGGTTTTTCCCTTGGCGTCAAAGACCACCGCTGCATGCGTCGGTTTATATTGCATGATTAGACTGCGCAGCATGTTGAGGACACCATACATCGCACCGGTCGGCTCGCCTACGCTGTTAGTCAGCGGGGGAAACGCGTGATATGCGCGATAAAGATAAGATGAACCATCTACAAGGATAAGTGGATTTTGGGGGATCTGAACCATAATGTCCGTGCCTGTTTATCAGATTATGGGTAAAGGATGCCACAGACAGGATGAAAACATGAGTTTTTCACCGCTTTTCGTGAAAATCTTTTGTAGATCTTCTGGATCGCTCGCAAATCGTCATGTGGATAACTTTGTGCATAAATTATTTACATCGCTTTTAATTTATTATCATGCTTTTTACAGCATGATGTTTGTCTTTGCTTTTCATACAGTTAAATATAAAGCCATCCCTAATAATTGTGATAATGGGATTTTTTCTAATGTGGATAGATATGAATTATTTTTCTCCTTAAGGATCATCCGTTATTTGGGGCGTTTTCTGCTAAAATCGGCGCCTTGCGCTTCTTTAGCGCACTGTCTATGGCTAACCTTTTGAATAAATTCATTATGACGAGAATACTCGCTGCGATAACCCTTTTGCTGAGTATCGTATTGACCATTTTGGTCACAATTTTTTGCTCCGTCCCGATCATCATTGCCGGGATTGTAAAACTATTGCTACCTGTGCCAGTCATTTGGCGAAAGGTTTCGCGTTTTTGTGATTTTATGATGTATTGCTGGTGTGAAAGTCTGGCGGTATTACTGCATCTGAACCCACACCTGCAATGGGAAGTTCACGGGCTGGAAGGGTTAAGTAAGAAGAACTGGTATCTGCTTATTTGTAACCACCGTAGTTGGGCAGATATTGTCGTACTGTGCGTGCTGTTTCGTAAGCACATTCCGATGAATAAATATTTCCTCAAGCAGCAGCTTGCCTGGGTGCCATTTCTTGGCCTGGCATGCTGGGCGCTGGATATGCCGTTTATGAAGCGTTATTCCCGCGCTTATTTATTACGTCATCCGGAACGACGTGGTAAAGATGTTGAAACCACCCGGCGTTCTTGTGAAAAGTTTCGCCTGCACCCCACCACCATTGTCAATTTCGTTGAAGGCTCCCGTTTCACGCAAGAAAAACATCAGCAAACCCACTCCACTTTTCAAAACTTGTTGCCACCAAAGGCGGCAGGCATTGCGATGGCGCTAAATGTACTGGGTAAACAATTCGATAAACTGCTTAATGTTACGCTGTGTTATCCGGACAATAACCGTCAGCCGTTCTTCGATATGTTAAGCGGTAAACTGACGCGAATTGTCGTACATGTGGATTTGCAGCCTATTGCCGATGAGTTACATGGCGACTACATCAATGACAAAAGCTTTAAGCGCCATTTTCAGCAATGGCTGAACTCACTGTGGCAGGAAAAAGACCGGCTTCTGACGTCGTTGATGTCATCACAGCGGCAGGACAAGTAAATTTTGCTCGCCTCTGAATGAGCAGAGGCGAGTGAGTATTTTAATGAACAAAACGTCCGGCACGAGACATAAATTCTTCTTCGCTCATCTCCTGTCCGTTAAAAACAACTTTACCCGGTGTATAACGCAGTTGCAGCGAGGCGGTATTGTTGTCAATCGTGATTAACTGAAACATCTGACCTAATGTCATCATCCCGCTGATTTGTTTATCAGCCTGCTTTTGCGCTTTTTCCGCATCCATCCCTTCAGATAAATTAAGCTGTTTTGCGGTTTCTGTGACGACATTAAGCGGTAACTTCACATCAAAATTGAGCGATTTAATATCTTTGTTTGTGGATGATGAGGATTTGGCTGGGTCGGCAATACTGATATCCAGATTGGCATTTAGTTCGCCGAGTGCGTTCTTCCATCTTACCGGTTGTTTAATGGTCGGCTCACTTTTTTGTAATAACGGTAAATACTCTTTGAACAATGCAGCATTCACTTCTTGCAGAGCAACTTCATCGTTTGCTAACTCAGGGTGTGCAGCAAGCTGCTTCTGCATCGCAATGTTATACTGAATGATAAATTGGCGCACCGCTGAGGGATCAATAGATTCCGCAATCAAGGACCACTCACCACTACCGAGTTGCTGATTTCCTTTTGTTAACTTATCAAGTTCGTAGGTCAGATTGACATTGATATAATCTTTGTCTTTAACGCGATCCAGCCTGGTTTTTGCAACGAAAGCATCGATTTGGGCAACGTCTTCTCCCTGATTGATAATGTTAATCTGATTGAATTTCGACTCGCTTTCGCCAACCGGAAATTTCTTTTCTTCTAATCGCGTTAGAGAATCAATGGTAAAACTTTTCGCCGTTACTTTATTCAATGGCGATAATTCCAGAACAAGATCTTCGACTTTGCCTTCAATATCCAGATTAGACAATGAACTACCATCACCATTAAAAGTAAACTGGCCCTCACCAAAAGAAAACTTTCCATATTTTGCAGGGGCAACATCTAATGTCGTGGAGAATGAGCCACCAAACGCGAATCGCAATGTCGCTTCCACGGGCGATTTATTTTTTGCGGCGATAAATAGCGGTTGTGTCAGTTCATTATTCACTAAGTTCACTTTTGCCGCTGCCAGTGCGGGGATGACATTACCACGCATTAACATTGTGATGGGCAACGGACCGTGCTCAACATCCACATCAAATGCAACTTTCTGGCCTGGCTTGATATTGAGATCGGGTGCACCGTTATCAAATGTCATTTGCATTTGAAAATGAGAATTAAAAAAGCCTTTGTCAAAGTTTTTATAACTTAACGTCATATCGTAGGCATGTTCACCTTTCTTTTTAGCATCGTTAAAATCTTTAATGAACTTTTCGACACCAGGCTGAATTTGCGTACCTGTGTACCATGTGCCACCACCCCAGATTACGGCTAACGCAACAATAACACCTGTAGCTGACTTACGTATCATATAAATATTCCCTGATAAAACAGCAAAACTTTGAATATCCACTTATGCTGAAATAATGTCCAGCGGCAGGACGCATTATCAGAATGTATTTATATTTATTAAATAATAAAAAAAGCCCGTGAATATTCACGGGCCTTATGTAATTCACAATGAATTATTTTTTCTCGGACAGATATTTCACAGTATCAGCATACTGCTGAACAAAAACATCCATATTGCTGGTATCCATACCCTGCGGATTCAGCTGATATTTACCGTTAACAAACATCGCCGGAACGCCACGCAATTGCACGTCAGCTGCAGCTTTTTCCTGCTGAGCGACCAGGGATTTCACCACGAAGCTGTTCCACGCCGCGTCGTACTCTTCACCTTTAATACCTGCGTTGATAAATACATCGCGGATATCAGATGCTGAACGAATGGTCTGGGTTTTCTGTACGCCTTCAAACAGCGGAACAGTGACTTTGTCTTCCACGCCCAGTGCCATCGCCACTGCCCATGCCTGAGTCAGATCTTTGCCCAGGTCACCCCCCATGAAGTTGACGTGGTATTTAGTCATCTTCACGCCTTCCGGCAGTTTTTTCTTCACGTTATCAGAAATATGCAGAACTTCTTCAAACTGATAGCAGTGCGGGCAGAAGAAAGAGAAAAACTCCAGCACTTGCGGCGCGCCAGCTACCGGTTTTTCCAGGGTAGTGTACTGTTTACCATCTTCATACTGCGCCGCCGATGCGCTAAACGCTAAAACTAAACCAGCCAGCGCCAGCCAAATCTTTTTCATGATCTACTCTCTCCGATTAATACATAGGTGTTAATTGCAAAG
Source organism: Escherichia sp. HH26CH (assembly GCF_009820205.1). Taxonomy (NCBI): domain Bacteria; kingdom Pseudomonadati; phylum Pseudomonadota; class Gammaproteobacteria; order Enterobacterales; family Enterobacteriaceae; genus Escherichia; species Escherichia sp. HH26CH. Next base: position 2,640 of record NZ_VNXM01000044.1, on the reverse strand, counting down.
GGGGTTCTTGTAGAACTTTTGCCTGTTCTATAAAAGTCGCCGTCTGTCGCAGCCAGTAATCTTCCCCGGTTAACCACGGGAAATTTTTCGGGAACGCGGGATCAGCCCAACGCCGCATTAGCCAGGCAAGATAATAAACCAAACGCATGGCGCGTAAAGGTTCAATCAGTCCGATTTCAGCGGTGTCGAACTCGCTAAATTCTTCATAAGCCTCAATAATAGTTTCCAGTTGCATCCGCTGCTCAGCTTTATCGCCATTGAGCAACATCCACAAATCCTGAATAGCCGGACCATTACGTGCATCATCCAGATCAACGAACATTGGACCATCGCGCCAGAGAATATTCCCGGCGTGGCAGTCTCCATGTAGCCGCAGAACGGTAAAATCTTCCCGCCAGTGTGCTGTAACGGCGGCGATCAGCTCATCTGTCGCTTTCAGGAATGCCGCTTTTAACCCGGAAGGTATCAATGTAGCGTCCTCAAACAGCTTGCGTGGCTCAATGAGGTATTCATTCAGACCGATGGTCGGGCGATGGATAAAAAGCTGTTTGCGCCCCGTCTGGTGCATACGCCCTAAATAACGCCCAACCGCTTCCATCTGATCGATATTATCAGCTTCGAACTGGCGACCACCGACGCTTGGAAAAACAGCGAAATAAAATCCCTGATGATTCAATAAAGTCTGACCATTAAAGGCCACAGGTGCTGCGACCGGAACTTCATCGTTAACCAGCTGCAACGCAAATTGATGTTCTTCGAGGATTTGATCGGCTGTCCAACGTTCAGGGCGATAAAATTTGACGACAAAACGTCGACGCTCTTCGTCCTGAAATTGATAGACACGGTTTTCATAGCTGTTAAGCGGGGTAAGACCGGAATCCACCCGGATCCCATGCTCAAACAGAGCGTCCATGATGGTATCCGGGTGTAGTGTCTGGAAAGTAAAAGCGCTGTTGTTCATCCCATCATCCGGAAAACATTACGAATGATGAAGGATATCATTTCACGATGATTTTGGTTGCGCCGCTTACAAGCTTTTACTCTTTAATTACGCCACGTGCGCGTAATAGCGCCGTTTTGAAATCTTCTTCATAATCTTTCTGCAAACCCGGGATCACCGCATCTTTCGCGGAATCACGCATTTTCAGGTGATAGATCAGAATGTCATCCGTCAAATCCGCCAGTTCGCCGTCAAAACCTGACTCTTTCGCCAGTTTCTGCAAAAATTGCAGCAGGTTAAGGTCTGGCTCTTTTTGCCAGGCTGGCTGGAGGAGTTCAATAACTTCATTCAGACGTTTACATTTCATAGTGATGCTCCTTACTCTTGAGACAGACACGTTAGCAGGGTCAATCCCACAATAAAAGAGGCGATATCGGTGAATCTGATGACGACGATAACAGGCGTTGTGCTGGCGGGCGGTAAAGCCAGACGAATGGGCGGCGTAGATAAAGGATTGCTTGAATTAAACGGCAAACCATTATGGCAACATGTCGCTGACGCGCTTATGACGCAGCTCTCTCACGTCGTGGTTAATGCTAATCGTCATCAGGAAATCTATCAGGCAAGCGGTCTGAAAGTGATTGAAGATTCACTGGCGGATTACCCAGGCCCTCTGGCAGGAATGCTTTCAGTAATGCAGCAGGAACCTGGTGAGTGGTTTTTGTTTTGTCCATGCGATACGCCTTACATTCCCCATGATTTAGCCGCCAGGCTTAATCATCAGCGCAAAGATGCGCCTGTCGTGTGGGTCCACGACGGTGAACGCGATCACCCGACTATTGCTCTGGTAAACCGCGCAATTGAGCCTTTATTACTGGAATATCTGCAAGCAGGAGAACGCCGGGTAATGGCATTTATGCGTCTGGCTGGCGGTCACGCGGTCGATTTCAGCGATCATAAAGATGCATTTGTAAACGTGAATACGCCAGAGGAGCTTGCCCGATGGCAGGAAAAACGATGATACCGTTACTCGCCTTTGCCGCGTGGAGCGGCACTGGAAAAACTACGCTGCTGAAAAAACTGATCCCGGCATTATGCGCCAGAGGGATCCGTCCGGGACTGATTAAGCATACGCATCATGATATGGATGTTGATAAGCCAGGCAAAGATAGCTATGAACTGCGCAAGGCTGGCGCGGCGCAAACCATCGTTGCCAGCCAGCAACGATGGGCTTTGATGACGGAAACGCCAGACGAAGAAGAGCTGGATCTACATTTTCTCGCAAGTCGAATGGATACCTCAAAGCTGGATTTGATTCTGGTCGAAGGGTTTAAGCATGAAGAGATCGCAAAGATTGTGCTGTTTCGCGATGGAGCCGGACATCGACCGGAAGAATTAGTGATAGACAGACATGTTATTGCTGTAGCCAGTGATGTGCCGCTTAATCTTGATGTCGCGTTACTGGATATTAATGATGTTGAGGGGCTGGCTGATTTTGTGGTGGAGTGGATGCAAAATCAGGACGGATAAGCAAGAGTAGTCTGGATCAGACGCGCCAGCGTCGCATCCGACCTTTTTCTGCACCAGCGCAAAAAGGCCATCCTGACGGATGGCCTTCTGCTAAATTTGATGCCTGGCAGTTCCCTACTCTCGCATGGGGAGACCCCACACTACCATCGGCGCTACGGCGTTTCACTTCT
>NZ_VNXM01000036.1:0-299 GCF_009820205.1 Escherichia sp. HH26CH | reverse complement strand
GGAGCGGGAAACGAGACTCGAACTCGCGACCCCGACCTTGGCAAGGTCGTGCTCTACCAACTGAGCTATTCCCGCTTAATCTTCGTCTTTCGAACCGCTACTGCCTTGGCTGCCTTCACTCACCTTAGTCACTTACTTTTGTAAGCTCCCAAGGATTCGTTCAGTTGCCGCCTTGTCGCAATTCGAAATACTGCGATTGGGTGGTCTGTGCTTTGCAGCACTTTTCAAATTTTGGAGCGGGAAACGAGACTCGAACTCGCGACCCCGACCTTGGCAAGGTCGTGCTCTACCAACTGAGC
>NZ_VNXM01000069.1:0-299 GCF_009820205.1 Escherichia sp. HH26CH | reverse complement strand
TGGTGGGTCGTGCAGGATTCGAACCTGCGACCAATTGATTAAAAGTCAACTGCTCTACCAACTGAGCTAACGACCCATACGGGTGTTACCTGAATGATTTCTACTCGGGACCAATCTTTAATATTGGTGGATCGTGCAGGATGACTCGCTTCGCTCGCCCTACGGGCCGTTGCTGACGCAACGTTATCCTTCACGCTTAACATCTGAGTTTGATGTTAAAACTGGTGGGTCGTGCAGGATTCGAACCTGCGACCAATTGATTAAAAGTCAACTGCTCTACCAACTGAGCTAACGACCCG